>JAJXVA010000056.1 GCA_021782435.1 Pseudomonadota bacterium | reverse complement strand
CGGTGTGTTCCTCATGGCGCGCATGTCGCCGCTCATCGGCACGCTCGCGCCGGTCCTGGCCATCATCGCCATCATCGGCGGTACCACCGCCCTGTTCGCGGCCACCATCGGCTGCACCCAGACCGACATCAAGCGCGTCATCGCCTATTCCACCTGCTCCCAGCTCGGCTACATGTTCGTCGCCGCCGGGGCCGGCGCCTTCCAGGTTTCGGTGTTCCACCTCATCACCCACGCCTTCTTCAAGGCGCTGCTCTTCCTCGGCGCGGGCTCGGTCATTCATGCCGTGCACGGCGAGCAGGACATGCGAAAAATGGGAGGGCTCTGGAAAAAAATTCCCGTGACCTACGCGGTGATGTGGGTCGGCAGCCTGGCACTCGCCGGCATTCCGCCCTTCGCCGGCTATTACTCCAAGGACGCCATCCTCGAGGCGGCCTATGCCGCCGGCAACACCGCCGCGCATTACGGGTATTGGTGTGGCGTCCTCGCGGCTTTCCTGACCGCCTTTTATTCCTGGCGGTTGCTGCTGCTCACCTTCCATGGCCGATCCCGCCTCGCGCCCGATCACGCTCACGCTCACGCGCATGACCACGCGCATGACCACGCCCATGATACTGGGCACGGCAGCGATGGCGTGCACGAAAGCCCCGCCGTCATGCTGCTGCCGCTGCTGCTGCTCGCCACCGGCGCGAGCCTCGCCGGCTACCTGCTCAAGCCCTGGTTCATCGGCGCCCACCAGGCCGCCTACTGGCACGGCGCCATCGATGCCGCGTCCGCCCAGGTGCTCGCCGCCATGGAGCATATTCCCGTCTGGGTAGGCTACGCGCCACTCGCCGCCGGCCTCTCCGGCATCGCGCTCGCCTATCTCATGTACGTGCTGGCGCCGTCGCTGCCCGGCGCGCTCGCCACGCGGTTCCGCCCCATCTACCTGCTGCTGCTCAATAAATGGTATGTCGACGAGCTTTACGGCGTCGTCTTCGTCCGCCCCTACCGCTACCTCGCCGACAAGCTCTGGCAGGTCGGCGACGTCACCGTCATCGATGGCGTCCCCAACGGTCTCGCTACCCTCGCCACCGATACGTCCGGCCAGGTCGTCCGCCTGCAGACCGGCTCCATGGCGGTCTATGCCTTCACCATGCTGATCGGCCTCGTCGCGCTCATCAGCACCTTCCTGTTGTTCCGGTAACGCCCCATGTCCCAGTTCGGCTTTCCTCTGCTTTCGCTGCTGGTCTGGCTGCCGCTGGCCGGCACGTTGGGGCTCATGCTGCTGCGTGGCCCGGAGGAGTCGGTGGCGCGCGCCGCGCGCTGGGTCGCGCTCGCCACCTCGCTCGCCGTCTTCGCCCTATCGCTCGTGCTGTGGTTCCGCTTCGATCCCGCGGGCGGTTTCCAGTTCGTCGAAAACCACCCCTGGCTGCCCGAGTTCGCGGTTTCCTACCATCTCGGCGTCGATGGCATTTCCGTGCTGTTCGTGCTGCTCGCCACCGCCCTCACCCCCATCTGCGTGCTCGCCTCGTGGGACGCCATAAAAACCCGTGTGCGCGAATACATGATGGCCTTCCTGGTGCTGGAAACCATGATGGTCGGCATGTTCGCCTCGCTCGATTTCGTCATGTTCTACATGTTTTTCGAAGGCGTCCTGATCCCGATGTATCTCATCATCGGCGTCTGGGGCGGGCAGCGTCGCGTCTATGCCAGCTTCAAATTCTTCCTCTACACCTTGGCCGGCTCGGTGCTCATGCTGCTGGCCCTGCTCGCCATGTGGCTCCATGCCGGCACCACCGATATTCCCACCCTGCTGCATACCAGCTTCCCGCCCGCCATGCAGACCTGGCTGTTCCTCGCCTTCCTCGCCTCCTTCGCGGTCAAGGTGCCGATGTGGCCGGTCCATACCTGGCTGCCCGACGCGCACGTCGAGGCGCCCACCGCCGGCTCCGTCATCCTCGCCGGCGTCCTGCTGAAAATGGGCGCCTATGGCTTCCTGCGCTTCTCGGTGCCCATGCTGCCGCTCGCCGCCGCCCATTTCGCACCGCTCATGTTCGCGCTCGGCGTCATCGCCGTCATCTATACCTCCATGGTCGCCTTCGCCCAGACCGACATGAAAAAACTCATCGCCTATTCCTCGGTCGCGCATATGGGCGTCGTGGTCATCGGCATTTTCACTTTCAACCCGCAAGGCATCGACGGCGCCATTTTCCAGATGCTGAGCCACGGCATCGTCTCGGCCGCGTTGTTCCTCTGCGTCGGCGTGGTCTATGACCGCATCCACACCCGGGAAATCGCGCGCTACGGCGGCCTCGCCGACCGCATGCCCAAATATGCCCTCGCCTTCATGGTCTTCACCATGGCGAGCGTCGGCCTGCCCGGCACGGCGGGCTTCGTCGGTGAAATCCTGGTCCTGATCGGCGCCTTCAAGGTCAATTTCTGGCTCGCCCTGTTCGGCGGCAGCGGCATGATCTTCGGCACCATCTACGCCCTCGTCCTCTACCGCCGCGTGCTCTTCGGCCGCATCACCCGCGACGACCTCAAAGCCATCCTCGATCTCTCCCCGCGGGAAATCGCGATATTCGCGCCGCTCCTCGTCCTTACCCTCTGGATGGGGGTCTATCCGATCAGCTTCACCCGCTTCTTCGACCCCGCCGCCACGGCGCTCGCCACCCGGCACATGGCAGCGCTCGCCCACCCGGGGCAAACCCAGCTCGCAGGACTAAACCCATGAACTGGCAAATCGCCCTGCCCGAACTCTGCCTCGGCGGCGCCGGTCTCGCCATTCTCATGGTCGGCGTGTTCGCGCCGCGCGGGCGCGCCTATCTCACCTGCACCGGGCTCACCCTCGGCGCCCTCGTCGCCACGCTCTATCTCGTCCTCACCACCCCATCCGGCACCGGCCTCTCCCACCTTTTCGTCGCCGATGCCTATTCCCGCTTCATGCAAACCCTGGTGCTCGCCGGCAGTCTCCTCGCCCTCGTGCTCTCGCTTGATTTCAATCCTGCCGTCGCCATCGACCGGTTCGAATTTCCCGTGCTCGTGCTGTTCGCAACCCTCGGCATGCTGGTCATGGTCTCGGCCGGCAACTGCATCAGCCTCTATCTCGGGCTCGAGCTGCAATCCCTCGGCATCTACGTCCTCGCCGCCTTCGCGCGTGACGACCGGCGCTCGGTCGAGGCCGGGCTCAAATACTTCGTCCTCGGCGCGCTCGCCTCCGGCCTGCTGCTCTATGGCATCTCCCTCGTCTATGGCTTCACCGGCAGCATGAATTTCGCCCATATCCGCGACGCCCTCGTCGCCACCCCCGCGCCCGGTCTCGTCATCGGCATCGTCTTCATGATCGCCGGCCTCGCCTTCAAGCTCTCCGCCGCGCCCTTTCACATGTGGACGCCCGACGTCTACGAGGGCGCCCCCACCTCGGTCACCGCCCTGCTCGCCACCGCCCCCAAGGTGGCCGCCATCGCGCTGCTGCTGCGGGTGCTGGTCGGTCCCTTCGGCCACCAGCTCGGGTCCTGGCAGCAGATCGTCATCCTGGTCTCGGTCGTCTCCATGCTCTGGGGCGCCTTCGCCGCGCTCGGCCAGACCAACATCAAGCGCCTGATGGCGTATTCCTCCATCGGCCACATGGGCTACGCGCTCATCGGCCTGGCCACCGGCACCCAGGCTGGCATCCGCGGCGTCATGATCTACATGGCGACCTATGTCGCGATGAGCGCGGGCAGCTTCGCCGTCATCATCGCCATGCGCCGCAACCACCGCCCGGTCGAACGCATCGCCGATCTCACCGGCCTCGGCCGCACCGACCCCGCCCTCGCCCTCGTCCTCACCACGCTCATGTTCAGCATGGCCGGCATCCCGCCCATGGCCGGGTTTTTCGGCAAGCTCTATGTATTTCTCGCCGCGGTGCAGGCCGGGCTGTGGGCGCTCGCCGTCATCGGCGTGCTCACCAGCGTGATCGGCGCCTATTACTACATCCGCATCATCAAGGTGATGTATTTCGACGTCGGTGGCGAGGCGCTCGACAGGCGCCCGGTTGCCCTCACCACGGTCGCCTTCGCCACGGCGGCATTCACCGTGTTCTTCGTCATCGTCAGCCATCCCATCATCGCCGCCGCCCAGGCGGCGTCACGGGCCCTGCTCAACTGAAGCCAATCGCCCCGCGGCCGAACCGCGCCGGCGGCAACCACATCCAGGACGCATCCGCTTTCGCGGCCAATGACAGAAAACTCCCGCACATGCAGCTCGAGGTGGTCGCCGAAATTCCCTCTACCAGCACGGCGCTGCTCGCGCGCGCGCGCGCCGGCAACTTCGAGGAAGCGGCATTGCTGGCACTCCGCCAAACCCAGGGCCACGGCAGCCATGGCCGCCACTGGCTCGGCGCCGAGGGCAATCTCGCCCTCTCTCTCCTGCTCCGTTGCCAGACGCCTCTCGCCCTCGCCGGCCAATGGTCCCTGCTCGCCGGCCTCGCCACGCTCGAGGCGCTCGCCACTCCGGGCCTGCAGCTCAAATGGCCGAACGATATCCTGCGCAACGGCGCCAAGCTCGCCGGCATCCTGGTCGAAAGCCAGGCAGGGCAGGGGGGATCCGCCGATTTTCTGGTCATCGGCATCGGCGTCAATCTCGCCTTTGCCCCCACCCTGCCGGATCGCGCCACCGCCAGCCTCGACGGCGCGCTCAGCCCCATCCCCACCGCCCGGGCCATCATCGCCCGTATCGAGGCCTGGCGTGCCATAAGCGCGCAGCACGGCTTCGCCCCCATCCGCGAAGCCTGGCTTGCCCACGCCCACCCAACCGGCACCCCACTCACCATCACCACGCCGTCCGGCCCGGTGCGCGGCACCTTCGCCGGCCTGACCGAATCCGGGGCGCTCCGGCTCGAAACCGCCTCCGGCCCAAGCTGCTTCATCACCGGCGAAGTGCTGCCGCCCGCCTGATGCCCAGGGAAGGGTGCCCAGGGACGGGTGCCCAGGGACGGGTGCCCAGGGAAGGGTGCCCAGGAGCGGGTGCCCCCGCCTCACCCCGCCTTGTCCTCCCCCCCTCCGCCGGGCTCTCCCGGCGCGGCGCAATCCGGCGCGCGCGCCTCTGGCCTGCCAGCGTCACCGTTCCCATCTCACCGTCCATCCGTCACAAGGGGCGTTATGGACGCAGCAACCGGAGATCTCGCCTTCCTGCCGCTCGGCGGCACGGGGGAAATCGGCATAAACCTCAATCTCTACCGGTGCGACGGCAAGTGGCTCGCGGTGGATTGTGGCATCGGCTTCGGCGGCAACGACCTGCCCGAGGTCGAAATCATGCTCCCCGACCCCGCCTTCATCGCCGAGCGCCGGGCCAATCTCCTCGGCCTCGTCATCACCCATGCGCACGAAGATCATCTCGGCGGCGTCGCCTGGCTGTGGCGCCAGCTGCGCTGTCCGGTCTACGCGAGCCCCTTCGCCGCCGCCGTCCTCCGCCGTAAACTGTCGGAAGCGCAGTTGCTGTCGGAAGTTCCCCTCCACACCATTCCGCTCGGTGGCAGTTTCACGCTCGGTGCCTTCGCGCTGCGCTTCCTGCCGGTCAGTCACTCGGTGCCCGAATCCCAGGCCCTCGTCATCACCACGCCCTATGGCCGGATCCTTCACACCGGGGATTGGAAGCTTGACGCCACGCCCCTGATCGGCCCGCCCACCGACCCTGCGGCCTTCATCGCCCTCGGCGATGAAGGCGTTCTCGCCATGGTCTGTGATTCCACCAACGCCATCGTCGATGCCGCGGTCGAGTCCGAAGCCTCCGTGCGGGCAAGCCTCGCCAGCCTCGTCGCGGGTCTGCGCGGCCGGGTCGTCTTCACCTGCTTCTCCAGCAACGTCGCGCGTATCGAATCCATCGCCCTCGCCGCCCGGCAGGCCGGCCGCAGCGTCGCCCTGGTCGGCCGGTCGCTGCGCAACATCGATGCCGCCGCCCGCGCCTGCGGCTACCTGGCCGATCTGCCTCCCTTCCTGTCCGAGGACGATCTCGACGATATTCCCGACGACAATCTCCTGGTCCTGATCACCGGCAGCCAGGGCGAGCCGCGCAGCGCGCTGGCCCGCGTCGCCGCCGATCAGCATCGCAACCTCGCGCTCGGCGAGGGCGATACCGTCATCTTCTCCAGCCGCGTCATCCCCGGCAACGAAACCGCCATCAACCGGGTCGAGGACAACCTCGTCCGCCGCGGCGTCCACGTCATCACCGCCGACAGCTACCCCACCCATGTCTCCGGCCACGCCGCCCGCCACGACCTGCGCCAGCTCTACGCCTGGGTCCGCCCGCGCCTGACCATCCCCGTCCACGGCGAATGGCGCCACCTCATCGCCCACGCCGAACTCGCGCACGATCTCGGCATACCGGCCCATCTGCTCGAGAACGGAGACATCTTCGCCCTCGCCCCCGGCCGCCCCGAGGTCATCGACACCGCGCCGGTCGGCCGCATCGCGATCGATGGCGGCCGCCTGCTGCCCCTCGCCGGCCAGGTCATGGCCGCGCGCAAGCGCCTCGCCGTCAATGGCATGGTCGTCGCCAGCTTCGCCCTCGACAAACAGGGCCGCGTCCTCGGCACCCCGCAAATCAGCGCCCCCGGCCTCTACGACCCGGAGGAGCCGGAAATGCACCGCATCCAGCGCGACTTCGCCGGCATGCTGGCCGAAATCCCCGCCGCCCTCGCCCGCGCCGACGCCGACGAATTCGCCGATTCCGCCCGCGCCGCGCTGCGCCGCGCCGTCGGCCGCCGGCTCCAGAAGCGCCCCCTGTTCGACGTGCACATTCTCAGGATTTAACCCGCATGGGCTGGTTCACGGGGGGCGTGCTCTACGCCCTGATCTGGTGGGTGGTGCTGTTCGCCGTGCTGCCGCTCGGCGCCGAGGCCAGCTCCGAGCCCGACCCCACCACCGGCTGGCGCGGCATCCCCAAACACCTCGGCATGCGCCGCAAGCTCGCCCTCACCACCGTCATCGCCCTGATCACCTGGGGCGCTATCGTGGCCGTGATCGAAAGCCCCTATCTGAACTTTCGCCATGGCGTCCTCGCCATCCCGAACGATCCGTAGCCTCGGGTCGTTGACATCGGCTTATGGCGGTCGCGCCGCCATCGCTATCCGCCGGTGATCACCCGCCCGGCCGCCGCGCTGAAAATCACCACCCGCACCATATCCGCGAGGCCACCGGCCAGGACTTTCCCGATCGACCGGTGATGGTCCACCCAAACCGTCAGGGCATAGGCAACACATACCCGAGCGACAAAACCAGTCCCGGCCGATACCGCCGCCGGCATGGGCCCGAAACATAAAAACCGGCGCGGGTAATGGTCTCTGCCAGGGGGCGGAACGCTGCCGAACGATACGGCTGCGCTCAGCATGGGTTGCGCTGAGCATGGATAGGGCCCGCGTGGCGCATTGCCTAAAACGAAAGCGGGCTCTGCCTCACTTTTAGGCCAAACACCTAAAATTGAGGCAAAGCCCGCCGGCTTTCGCTATTTTTTTGGGCGCCAGCGTGATTTTTCACTGGCGCCATCCCGCCACTTGGTCGAACATCCCAATCGGTCAGGCTACACCCCTGATCCGATCGCTTTGTCTGACTGGCGTTTACTCCCCAAACCTGGCCTGTGGCGTCACAGCCGCAGGCCACTTCCTCTGTTAATTTGCCGCCGCCGTCTTGTCACGCGGAAATGGCGCAAATTCGCCGCAATCCACAAGTTTTTGCCAAAAATCGATTGTGCGGCGCACAAATCGACTACCTCACCGACCCCAGTGGCGCGGCACCGCGTCCTTGGCTAAACACCCCGTCATGCGCCTCTCCAGAAGCCTCATCCCCACCCTCAAGGAAACCCCGGCCGAGGCGACCATCGCCTCTCACCGGCTCATGCTCCGTGCCGGTCTCGTCCGTCAGGAGGCCGCGGGCATCTATGCCTGGCTTCCCGCCGGCCAGCGCGTGCTCGCCAATGTCGCGCGCATCGTGCGCGAACAGCAGAACGAGGCCGGCGCCCAGGAAATCCTCATGCCCACCATCCAGCCAGCCGATCTCTGGCGCGAATCAGGCCGTTACGAGGATTACGGCCAGGAGATGCTCCGCATCCGCGACCGCCACGACCGCGACCTTCTCTACGGGCCGACCAACGAGGAAATGGTCACCGATCTCTACCGCAACGCGGTGCGCAGCTACCGCGAACTGCCGCAATCGGTCTATCACATCCAGTGGAAATTCCGCGACGAGGTGCGTCCCCGCTTCGGCGTCATGCGCGGCCGTGAATTCCTCATGAAGGATGCCTACAGCATCGATCTCGACTACGCCGGCGCCGTCATTTCCTACCGCCGCATGATGCTCGCCTATATGCGCACCTTTCAGCGCCTCGGCCTCAGCGCCATTCCCATGGTCGCCGATACCGGCCCGATCGGCGGCGATCTCAGCCACGAATTCATCGTCCTCGCCCCCACCGGCGAAAGCGAGGTCTATTACGACGCCGCCTTCGAGGCGATCGACTGGACCAGCGGCGAATACGACATCGAGAGCCAGGCCGATCTCGACCGTTTCTACACCCGCATGACCACCATCTACGCCGCCACCGAGGAAAAACACGACCCGCGCGCCTGGGAGCAGGTCGCCCCCGCCAGCCGCCGTCAGGGCCGCGGCATCGAGGTCGGCCACATCTTCTATTTCGGCCAGAAATACAGCCGCCCCATGGGCCTCACCGTCGCCGGGCCCGACGGCGCCCCGGTCATTCCCCACATGGGCAGTTACGGCATCGGCGTCTCGCGCCTCGTCGGCGCCATCATCGAGGCCCATCACGACGAGGCCGGCATCAAATGGCCCGACAGCGTCGCCCCGTTTCGCGCCGTCATCCTCAACCTCAAGCAGGGGGATGCGACAACCAACCAGATCGCGGAGCGCCTCTACCAGGCGTTCGCCCCCGATGCGCTCTATGACGATCGTGACGAACGCGCCGGCGTCAAATTCGCCGATGCCGATCTCCTCGGCCATCCCTGGCAGGTCATCGTCGGCCCGCGCGGCGCCGCCAACGGGCGTGTCGAACTGAAGCGCCGCGCCACCGGCGAACGCCACGACCTCACCATCGAGGATGCGCTGACCCGGGTCTGCGTATGACCCCACCGATCGCCCCCCGCGCCGGCGGCGCCTTGTCCGCGCATATGTCGCGCGGACGGCGTCCTTCCCCGGTCGTCCCCGCGTTGGTCGTACCCGCGCCGGTCGTCGCCGCCGCGTCCGGGCATGAGCGTCGTTCGGTTCGTTTCTGCATAAAAGACCCCACGCCCGTTTCCGCCTGATGTTCGGTCCGTTCGAACGCCTCGTCGCCGCCCGTTATCTGCGCGCCCGCCGCGGCGAGCGGTTCGTCTCCGTCATCGCCATATTCTCCCTCATCGGCATCGCCCTCGGGGTCGCCACCCTCATCGTCGTGATGTCGGTGATGGGTGGTTTCCGGGTCGACCTGCTGTCCCGCATTCTCGGCTTCAACGGCGATCTCGGGCTTTACGCCGCCGGCGCGCCCATGACCCGGTATACCGACCTCGCGAGCCAGCTCCGCGCCATGCCCGGCATCGTCTCCGCCACACCGGTGGTCGATGGCGAGGCCCTGCTCTCCGCCGGCAGCGGCGCCAGCGGCGGTTATGTCCGCGGCATCGCCCCCGAGGATCTTCGCCAATACAAGCTCGTGGCCCACGGCATCAAGCTCGGCAGCCTCGCCAGGTTCGGCGCCGATGACACCATCGCCATCGGTGATGCCCTCGCCGCGCGTGACGGGCTCACCATCGGCGACAAGCTCACCCTGATTTCCCCGCAAGGGGCCGCCACCGCCTTCGGCACCATCCCGCGCGTCCGCGCCTACCGCATCGTCGCCATATTCTCGGTCGGCATGAGCCAGTATGATGGCAGCTACGTCTTCATCCCCCTCCACGCCGCGCAAATCTTTTTCCAGACCGGCAACGCCGCAACCCAGATCGAAATCCACACCACCGACCCGACCCATGTCCGTCGCGTCAAGGCCGAAATCGACGCCGCCTTCGCCGGCCAGCCGCTGCGCATCATCGACTGGCAGCAAAGCAATAATTCCTTCTTCGACGCGGTGAAGGTCGAAGGCAACGTCATGTTCCTCATCCTCACCCTCATCATCGTCGTCGCCGCCTTCAACGTCATCAGTTCCATGATCATGATGGTGAAGGACAAAACCTCCGATATCGCGGTCCTGCGCACCATCGGCGCCTCACGCGGCGCCATATTGCGCATATTCCTCATGGCCGGCGCCTCCATCGGCGTGGTCGGCACCCTCATCGGCACGATCATCGGCGTCGTCTTCTGCCTCAACATCGCCCGCATCCAGCATTGGGTCGAGGCCATCACCGGCACCCAGGTCTTCAACCCGGAAGTCTATTATCTCGCCCATCTTCCCGCCCGCCTCGACCCCGCCCAGGTCGGGCAGATCGTCGTCATGGCGCTCGCCCTCTCGTTGCTCGCCACCCTCTATCCAAGTTGGCGCGCCGCCGGCACCGACCCGGTGGAAGCGCTCCGCCATGAATGACGCGCTGATCCTGCGCGATATCGCCCGCACCTTCCGCAGTGGCGAGGAATCCCTCACCATCCTGCGCGGCGCCAACCTCACCCTTCGAGCGGGCGAAATCGTCGCCCTGGTTGCGCCCAGCGGCACCGGCAAATCCACCCTGCTGCACATCGCCGGCCTGCTGGAAAACCCGGATGCCGGCGCCATCATCGTCACCGGCCAATCCACCGTCGGCCTCGATGACGCCGCCCGCACCCGCCTGCGGCGCGATACCATCGGCTTCGTCTACCAGTTCCACCACCTGCTAGGGGAATTCACGGCACTCGAAAACGTGGTGCTGCCGCAAATGCTGGCCACCCGTCCCCGGGCGGGCGCCATCGCCCGCGCGACCGAACTGCTAGCCACCCTCGGCCTCGCTCAACGCCTGTCCCATCTCCCGGGCAAGCTCTCGGGCGGAGAAAAACAGCGCGTCGCCATCGCCCGTGCGCTCGCCAACGCCCCGCGCATCCTGCTCGCCGACGAACCCACTGGCAATCTTGATGCGACGACCGCCGCCGCCGTGTTCGACCAGTTGCTCGGCGTCGTGCGCACCCAGGGCGTGGCCGCGCTCATCGCCACCCACAACCCGGATCTCGCCGCCCGCATGGATCGCCAGGTCACCCTGCGCGAGGGCACTCTCCACCCCGCCTGATCCCATCCGAGCCCAACAGTACGCAGCCGCACCCTGACGCACGCACACCCTGACGCCGCCACACCCCGACGAGCCACACCCTGCCGGCGCCACACCCTGGCAGACCCACACCCTGACCGAGCCACACCCTGGCTGACACCCACACCCCGGACGGCGCCGCATCGTGACCGAACCGCGCTCTGACGGCGCCGCATACCGACGGAGCGGCATCCTGGCGGACCCACACCCTGATCGAGCCGCACCCTGACGGACCCCACACCCTCACCGAGCCGCACCCTGAAGGCGCCGCATCCCGCCGGAGCGGCATCCCGACAGACCCGCACTTTGACGGCGCCGCATCCCGACGGACCCACACCCTGATGGCATCGCATCCCGACGGAGCCGGCGATGATGACTTGATGCGCGCCGAGAAGGCGCTCCTGGGTGTGGTCGGCAAGCGCCTGACCTACCGAACGACTGGTGGCCAACTTGAAGCGTGAGAGGGCCAAAAAGGCATGGCGCTTGCCGAATGCCAAAGAAGAGGATCGGCAATTACGTTTGCCTTTTGTTGAAAAAGCAAAGGAGTAGCGGGTCATGTCTGCCAAAAAGCCCAAACCCGGCGAAAAGCCCCAGAGCGAGCGGTTCATAGAAACCGCCCGTGAGATTGGCGCGGATGAGACGGAAGAAGGGTTTCATGGGGCATTCGATAGAATTGTGGTCAAGACCGCTCCTCCGATAGTCAAAGAAAAGAAAAAAACCTAGGACTTAACACCAGAATTGCAAAACGGATGGGTTGGCTTGATATTATCGCTTCGATTATTCCCTCCGTCTTGCTTGCGCTCCACATGATCAAAAGTCATTGAATTGCTGTGAATAACACCTTGGCATATCGGACAACGCAAAGTATTCGACATAACCTCTCGGATAAAGGCCGCAGACTTCGTCTGTCGAGATGCCCCGCTTTTACCTATCGGAAGATCGGCACTCGGCGGAGGTATTTCGGCAAGCTTGAGATGGACAAAGTCATTAGAGCGGTTTCACGTAGGGTGTCCGTAGCCACAGTTGCGGATATAGTTTGCGCATTCGGCTGAGCTGAAGCGATTGAGCGAGGCGCCGATGGTCTTTCAGATGGTGTC
>JAJXVA010000055.1 GCA_021782435.1 Pseudomonadota bacterium | reverse complement strand
TGGTGGATGACCTGTGCCTCGCGCGGGGGGCGGCGTTTTTCGACGATGGCGGCGTGGCGCGGGAGATTTCCCCGGCCAACCGATGGCTGGTCGGCGGACATGGGCCGCGTATCCGGGAGCTGGCGACGGGGGCCGCGTTTCTGTGCAGCGACCGCGCGTATTTTTTCGCGGCGCTGGTGTTTCTGCTATCGGTGGGCGCGCGCAGCCCGCAATCGGCCGCGGGGCTCGACTGGTTCGTGTTCCTGGACCCCGCCATTCCGCCCGGGTGGCATGACGCGCTGGCGCGGGTGGCGGCGTTCACGGGGCTGGTGCTGCACGGGGTGAGCGGCGCCGAATTTCTGCCTGAAACCCGGGCCGGCCGCGCCGAATACGGCATTTTCACCGGCGGGCTGGCGCTGTCGGCCGCGGCGTATTACCGGCTTTACGCCGCGGCATACCTGGCGCGGGCGCAGACCTATGGGTTCGGCTGCTATTTCGATTGCGATCTGATCTGCCGGGCCGAGCTGAGCGGCCTGCTGATGGCGCCTTTCGGCGGGCACGCGCTGCTGGCGCGCGCCGAGACCGCGAGCGAGGACACGCGCCTGGCCGCCGCGCGCTGCGGGGTGGCGCAGGCGGCCTATTTCAATTCGGGCGTGCTGAAATGGGACTTCCGCGCCACGGAATTTCCGGGCGGCCTGGAGCGGGCGCGCGAGGTGGCCGAGCACGCGCCGGAGCGGCTGACGTTTCATGACCAATGCGCGCTGAACATAGGGTTTGCCGGCCACGTGGGCACGCTGGCGCCGGAGCTGAACCATTTTCTGCGCCCGCAACGCCAGGAGACCGCGCAGGGCGCCGAGCGGGCGGTGCTGATCCACTACCTCGACCGGCCCAAGCCCTGGGATACCGGGTTTTCGCTGCCGACGCGGCGGTTTTTCGAGCCGCACGCGCGCGAACTGCGCGCCCTGCTGCCATCGGCCCTGTTCGGCGAGATGGTGGCCGCGGCGGTCGGGCTTGACCGCGACCAGATCAGGGCATAACCGGGGCGGGGGTGGGTTCGGCGGCGGAGTTCGTGACAAGGGCGCGGCGCCTGACGGTGGCGGCAGCGGCCCACATGGATTTTCGCCGCGGGACTGGCTTTTGCCGGTGAGCAACGACCCGGATCGGATGACGCCGGCGCGCGGGAGCGGGAAATGACGACGATCAAGAATGGCCGGCGAATTCTGCTGATCGTGGGCATGCATCGCAGCGGCACGTCGTTGTGCGGGCACCTGATCAACACGCTCGGCTACGACGTCACGGACAAGACCGGGCCGGCCTTCGACAACCCGAAAGGGCATTGGGAGCGGAGCGACGCGGTGGCGTTCCATGACCGCATACTGGCGGCGATGCGGCGCCACTGGGCCTCGCCCGCGCATACGGCGCCCTTGCCGCCGGCGTGGTGGGGCCGACCCGATATCCGCGCCATTCGCAACGAAATGATTTCCTGGCTCGCGCGGCTGATCGAGACATCGCCCCATTTCGCGATCAAGGATCCGAGATTGTCGCTGCTGCTGCCGGTGTGGCGGGAGATTTGCGCCGAACTGGCGATCGAGGCCGACCATATTTTTTGCGTGCGCCATCCGGCGCAGGTGGTCCGCTCATTGGTGCATCGCGACAAAATGGCGGCGGTCGAGGCGGAATTCCGCTGGTTCATTTACAATATCAGGGCGGTTCAGGGTCTGGGCGACGCGCCGGTGTGCGTGGTACCGTACGAGGACTGGTTTGCCGCCGACAGCCGCAACCTTGGACGGATTACCGCCTATCTGAATTCCCCGTGGCGGGCCGATGACCCGATGTTGCGCGACGCGGTGGGGTCGATCATCGACCGGGATCTGCGTCATGACGACGGCAGCGTTTACCCGAGCGCGCCGCTGGCGCGGCTGCACGGGCTTCTGGAGGAGGCCGCGGAGCCTGGCCGGTTTTCCCGGGAATTGCTGGCGTACGCCGCCGCCTTCAGCGATTTCGAGCGGCTGTTCCCGGCCGATGCGGCCGCGCAAACCGGGCCGCGGGCCGCGGCCGCGAAAGGTGCGCCATGAGCCGCCTGGTGCGATGGCTGCGCGGCGGCGCCCTGGGGACGCCACTGCTGCTGGGCTTTCTGGCCGCGGCGCATGCGGCGGCGCCTGATGCCATGTTTCTTGCGCCCGACCCCGGACTTTCGATTCCGCGCATGAAATTCACCACCGGCCGCGCGGTGGACAACAAGCCCGAGCTTTTTCCGATGACGCCCGCGATACCGGGGCCGGTTTCGGGCTGGACCGTGACCCAATGGGACCAGAGCCACCCTTTGCGCCCGGACGCGATGGCCACCAACGCGCCGGGCACACGCGACCCGGGGCTCGGGCGCGCCGCCTATGCGTTCGGCACGCCCGCGGATGCGACGCATCTGTGGATTTATCGCCGCCCGGGCCGGGCGGGCGGCTATGTGTATGAACTCTACCAGCGGGACGGAATACTGCGCCAGGGTGGCAAGAATTTATTTCTCGCGGCAAAGGCAACCCGGCCGGACTTCACGATGGACCACCCGCTCGACTATGCTGTCAAGGTCAGGCTCTCGCGGGTGGCGCTGCGCTACGATACGCCGGCGGCGGCACGGAACGGGGCGGTGCAGGGGACGGTTTTTTCCAGTTTCGTGTTCGGCCTGCGCCCCGGCACGGGGCTGCGCCATGCCACGATTTTTTTGCAGATACCGATCTCGGGATCTCACGGCGGGCGGTCGGATTATCTGAGTTGCCGGGTGGCGGGGCGCGGCGTGGTGGTGACCGCCAACCAGGATGTTCCTGGGCAGGTAATACTGCCGTTCGAGTCGGATTCCGGGCCGCCGACCGCGCTTCATCAGCGGGTCAACCAGTATTTGTGCGCGCTGTTGACGCGACTGCACCGTTGCCAGGACGGGGCGAGCCTGGTGCCACTGCCGGACCAGGCGGCGTTCGATGACCTTGGCAACTGGCGGCTTGAATCGATGTATGTCGGGTTGGAGACGCAGGCGACGGATATGCGGCCGAATTCGGTATCGCGCCGGCCGCAGGGAACGGTCGCGGTGGCGTTACAGGTGTCGGATCTCAGGTTGCGCGGGCTGCCCTCGGGCGAGGTGGCCAGGCGCAACTGCGGCGGGGGTTGACCAGCGAAACCCGCGATGCCGGAAATTGGCGAAACGGTGCTGACGGAAGCGACCCTGATCGGGCAGATCGGGTCGCCGGGGTTCGATATGCGGCCGCCGGAATTATGGCAGGGCGAGGCGATTACGCCCGAGGGCGGCCTTCGTATCATGACGGATCTCTGGGCGAGGCGAAAATTTCCACCATCGCGGGTGGAATTTCATTTGTTGAAGAATGTCTATCTGACCCATGAGGGCCTGGTTTTCGACGCCGAGCTGAATGTGGTGCGGGCCACGATCACCCAGCACGCGCCGGCGCAGATTGCCGCCACGCACGCGCGACTGGCGGCAGCGCCGGATGACGTGCCGGTGCTGCCGGGCCGCTACGTGCTGTGCAAGAAGCGCGGCGTGGAGAATTATGGCCATTGGCTGATAGAGATGCTGCCGCGCGCGTTCTGGGCGCGCGAGGTGCTGCCCGGACCCTGGCGCTATATCGTGCCGCGGGTGGAGGGGCCGATGGCGAAGGTGATCGCGGTGTCGCTGGCGTGTCTCGGGTTCACGCCCGACCAGCTTCTGCCCCTGGACAGCACCCAAGTGCGGGTGGAGGAACTGGTGGTCGTGACCGGCCTTGCCTCACACGGGACCTTCATGTCGCCGCTGGTCATGGGGTGTCTCGACGCGCTGACCGCGGAGGTGGCGCCGGTCCGGCAGCCGCCGCTCTATGTGACGCGGGAATCCTCGAAGTTTCGAAACTTCAGCGACCCGGCCGGCGTACGCGCGTTCGCGCGGCGGCACGGTTTCGCTGTGATCGACCCGGCGAAGGCGTCGTTTCTACGCCAGATCGCGCGGTTCCAGGGCACGCGCCTGATCGTGGGCGTGATGGGCGCCGGCATGACGAATATCGCTTTTGCGCCACCGGGGAGTACTGTGGTGGTATGCGCGCCGGCTTCCATGCCGGATACGTTTTTCTGGTTTCTGAGCGGGTTGCGGGGGCACCGCTATATCGAGCTGCGGTGCCCGGAGCGGCACAACGGGCCGGCGCGCGCGCCGTGGGATGCCGATATCGTGGTGACCCCGGCGCAGTTGGCGCGGATTTTCGACCCCGAACTGGCGGAAAGCGGGCTGGTCGATTCATGATGGGCATCGCGGCGCGGGCGGGCGGCGGCGGCTTGCCGCAAGACAAGGAGGCGGCCGGTCATGGCGGCGGTGGGCCGTCGTGACCGACGCCATTCTGATCGGGGGCGGGCATAACGGCCTGGTGTGCGCCTATTACCTGGCGCGCGCAGGGCTGACGGTGACCGTGTGCGAGCGCCGCCACATTCCAGGTGGCGCCGCCGTGACCGAGGCCTTCATGCCCGGCTACAGGAATTCCGTGGCTTCCTACACGGTGAGCCTGCTGCACCCCGATATCATTCGCGATATGTCTCTGGCCCGACATGGGCTGATCATTCGGGAACGACCGATTTCGAACTTTCTGCCGACCGAGGACGGGCGCTACCTGAAGCTGGGTGGGGGGCTGGCGCGCAGCCAGGCCGAGGTGGCGAAGTTCGCGGCGAAGGATGCGGCGCGCCTGCCGGAATATTACGCCATGCTGGACCGCGTGGGCGATGTGCTGCGGCGCTTCGCGACGGAAATTCCACCGAGTTCGGGCGATGGCCTGTCCGGGCTGGCCCGGGCGCTGCTGAGCGCCGAGGCGCTGCGCCGCGAGAGCCTGGAGACCCAGCGCGACATACTGGACCTGTTCACGAAATCGGCCCGGGCAGTACTGGATGAGTGGTTCGAGAGCGACCCTGTCAAGGCCGTGCTGGGATTCGATTCCGTGGTGGGGAATTATGCGAGTCCGGATACGCCGGGCTCGGCCTATGTGCTGCTGCACCATACGTTCGGCGGGGTGAATGGCAAGCGCGGCGAATGGGGCCACGCGATTGGCGGCATGGGCGCGATAACCGAGGCGATGGCGAAGGCCTGCGGCGAGGCCGGGGTGGATTTGCGGATGAATGCCGCGGTGGCACGGGTTGTGACGCGCCACGGCCGCGCGGTGGGCGTGCGGTTGACCGACGGCACGCAGCTCGCGGCGAAGCGCATCATTGCCAATGTAAACCCGAAGCTGTTGTTCGAGCACCTGGTGGCGCCCGAGGATCTGGCGCCGGATTTTCGCCGCCGTATCGGTGCCTATGCCTGCGGGTCCGGCACGTTCCGGATGAATGTGGCGCTGCGGGAATTACCGGACTTCACGTGCCTGCCCGGGCGGGAGCCGGCCGAGCACCACCAGAGCGGGATCATTCTGGCACCCAGCCTGGATTACATGGACCGCGCCTATGCCGATGCGCGCGAGCATGGCTGGTCGCGCCGGCCGATCGTGGAGATGCTGATACCGAGCACGGTGGACGAGACCCTGGCGCCGGCCGGCCACCACGTGGCGAGCCTGTTTTGCCAGCACGTGGCGCCCGTGTTGCCCGGCCGGGACTGGGGAGTGGCGAAGGACGAGGTTGCCGATTTGATGATCGAGACGGTGACACGGTTCGCGCCGAATTTCCGCGCGGCGGTTATTGGCCGGATGGCGTTGTCGCCGGCGGATCTCGAGGAGAGGTTCGGGCTGATCGGCGGCGATATCATGCACGGGGCGATGCGCCTCGACCAGCTTTGGGCGAGCCGCCCGGTGCTTGGCCACGGCGCCTATGCCGGCCCGATACCGGGGCTTTACCTGTGCGGCGCCGGCACTCACCCGGGGGGCGGGGTTTCCGGCCTGCCCGGGCGAAATGCCGCCCGCCGCATTCTGGCCGACCGCAACCCGATGCGCCGCTGGCTGGGCTATTTTCGGCCCGGCCGCGCCTGACTGTTTTTGTGACAAGAAACGAGTGCTGATCATGGCCCGCGTGTTTTCCGGTATTCAACCCTCCGGCGTGCCTACCCTTGGGAATTATTTGGGGGCCATCCGCAACTGGGTGGCGCTGCAGGACGCGCATGACTGCCTGTTCTGTGTGGTGGACCTGCACGCGATCACCGTGTGGCAGGACCCGTCCGGCCTGCGCCAGGCGACGCGGGAGATGGCGGCGAGCGTGATGGCCTGCGGCATAGACCCGGCGCGGCACATACTGTTTCATCAATCGGCGGTGCCGGCCCATGCGGAGCTGGCCTGGATATTCAACTGCGTGGCGCGGCTGGGCTGGCTGAACCGGATGACGCAGTTCAAGGACAAATCGGGCAAGGACCGCGAAGCCGCGAGTGCCGGGCTTTACGTGTACCCCAACCTGATGGCCGCGGATATTCTTGCCTATCATGCGACGCTGGTGCCGGTGGGTGATGACCAGCGCCAGCACATAGAATTGGCCAATGATATAGCGCAGAAATTCAACCACGATTACGGGCGGGAGTTCTTTCCCTTGATCGAGGCAGCGATTCCGGTGACGTCGGCGCGGGTGATGAGCCTGCGCGATGGCACCCGCAAGATGTCGAAAAGCGATCCGTCGGACCAGTCCCGTATCAATCTGACCGATGATACGGACAGCATCGTGCAGAAAATTCGCAAGGCCAAGACCGATCCGGCGCCGCTGCCCGAAACCCTGGCGGAATTGGAAGCTAGGCCCGAGGCGCGCAACCTGGTGGGGATTTACGCGGCGCTGACCGAGGCCACCCCGGAGGATGTGTTGCGCCGGTTTGCGGGCCAGGGCTTCGGCCAGTTCAAGCCCGCCTTGGCCGAGTGCGTGGCCGAGACGCTGCGGCCGATCCGCGCCGAAACGCTGCGCCTGATGGCCGATACCACTGCCCTGGATGCCGGGTTGCGCGCGGGCGCCGCCCGCGCCGCCGCGATTGCCGAGCCGATACTGCGCGAGACCCAGGCGCTGGTGGGGCTGCTGCCGGCGCGGTGAGCGCGGGACGGAGAGCGGAGACGGGGGGGGCGGGCCGGCGGGAGCGGAGACGGGGGGCGGGCCTCAAAGTGTAACAAAATCGGCGACCCACTTGTCAACCGAGGCGCGAGTCTCTTAGCGTTTCAAGAGCGACACATTGGTCCACCCGCGCCGGGTGATCCCCGGCTCCGGCTGATGGCGTGTCGTATCCGGCGCCGCGTCTTCCTGGAATTCGTTCTTTACCGAAAGGATACAAGCGTGAAAGCCACTCTCCTCGCCGGCCTCGGGCTCGCGGCGCTGATCGCCGCCAGCCCTGCCCATGCCACCGGTGAAAAACCAATGTTCGCCGTGCAACCTTTGCCGCGGCAGATGAGCACGCGCGCGATGACCGCCTCGATTCCGCTCTGGACGTTTTCCTGGACCAACGGGTCCAAGTCCGGCAACGAGGTTTTCGTCGGGTCCGATCCGACCTCGACCTCGGGCGTTACCGTTCCGATTTACATCATTCCGGTGAAGCTGACCTGGAGCGGGCATGTCGAGGACCCGGAGAATACCAGCGCCAATGGCGGCACCGTGGTGAGCAACACCGTCGCCAGCCCGATATTCCAGAGTTCGGTGGATTACGTCCAGGGTGGCACCGACCTTGGCACGACCCAGTATGAGGACGCGTTCCAGCGCGCCAGCCTGTGGTATGCGGTGGCCAATAACCCGAATTACCATGTCATGCTGGGCACGCCCACGATCGAGCCCGAAGTGGCCTGGACCGTGCCGAAATATAAAGGCACCTACAGCAAGCAGTTCGGCGGCTATGTGGTGACCGCCTATATCAACTGGTTCGATACCCAGGTGCAGAAATATCTGGGATCGGGCAAGGTGCCGGCCAATGCCCTGCCGATTTTCGTGACCTCCAACACCTATCTGACACAGTCGGCGAAGTCGGGTTGCTGCATCGGTGGCTACCATTCCTATAATGGCACCTACACGTATTCGCACTTCACGTATATCACGACCGCCGGCGCGTTCTCGCAGGACGTTTCGGCGCTGAGCCATGAGCTTGGGGAATGGTTGCAGGATCCGCTGACCAACAATCCGGCATGCAGCAGCGGCCAGGTGTGGGAAGTGGGTGACCCGCTGGAGGGCGATGCCAATTACGGGGATTACAACTACCCGGTGGGTGGCTTCACCTACCACCTTCAGGACCTGGTGCTACCGCCGTATTTCGGCACCTCGACCAGTGTCGCGGTCAATGGCTGGTCCACCTTCCAGGGCCACACGATTTCGGTCTGCCAGAACGGCGGCTGAGACGAAGGGCGGCAGCCCGCACCTCCGCGAGGGGGTGCGGGTTCTGCTTGCAAGAGAATTTCATCCGGCATGACGCGCTGATCAGCCGATTGGCAAATAATTCAACAGCGTGTTGGTGCTGAGATTGGCGATCATTTTGTAGGAAGCCTGCAGGCTCGCCTGGGTTTGGCTGAGCTGGGTCGAGACCTGGGCGACGTTGACATCCTGGATCGCGCCGATCTGGCTTTGCAGGGATGTGTTGAGCGTCGTCATGACGGTGCCGGCCTGATCTATGACGTTCTGGCGACCGCCGAGTATGGCCTGCTCGTCCGCGACCGCGCCGACCACGCCTTGCAGCGTGCCGATGGTATCCTGAACGAGGCTGGTGAAGCCGGTTGCGGTGACCTGGCCGCTGGTCATGGACCCGAGGGTTGCCAGGGCGCGCATCAGATCCCGAACATAGGAACCCGTGGTGGACGGGCCGGTGGAGACAGCGGCGGTGTTGGCGCTGGCGACCACGCCGATGGTTTCGTATTGGCCGTTGCCAATGGGAACCTGTTGCAGATCTCCCTGAAGCTGGCTCGCGGGTTGGGAAAGATAGGCCGAGAACGGGGTGGTTCCGGCGGCGTTGGAGGCGGCTATGGCCTGGGTGGCGGCGATGGTGGCGGTGGCCCCGTTGGTGGCGAGGCCTTGGACCGCGGTCTGGATCTGGGTGTAGAAGCCCGACGACAGAATCTGGTCGGGGTTTGGCACTGGCGCGGTGCCGGGCTGGGCGCCGCCGAACAGGTAATTTCCGCCGTTCTGGGTATCGAGCAGACCGGTGAGTTGTTGCAGGGCGGCTTGCGCCGCACCGGCCACGGCGGTGACCGAGGAGGGGTCGGCGTTGGTGAGTTCGCCTGCCTGGCTCACGAAATTCTGGGCGATGCCGCCGATCTCGGACAGGGTCGATTGGGTCAGGCCGAGCTGGCCATCGGCCGCGGTGATGCCGCCGATGAGGGCCTGTTGCTGGGTGACCTCGGTGCCGAGGCCGATGGTGGTGGCGGCGGCGGCGCCGAGCCCGCCAAAGGTGGGGGAAACGAGACCGGTGGCGGCCTGCTCGGTCAGGGTGGTCATGGAAATTTGCAACTGGTTGGATTGTGCCACCAGAAGTTGATACGTCGCGGCCATCGAGCCGGCGCCGACCGCCATGATGCCGCTCATGCGCCACCTACCGCGGTCAGGAGATCGCTGAACAGGGTTTGTACTGTGCTGATGACCCGCGCATTGGCGCCGTAGGAATTCTGCAGGGCGACCATGTTCGATAATTGTGTGTCGGTGTTGACCGCGGTGCCGGCGGTGAACTGGGATTGCAGGGTGGCCTGCACCGCGCTGCTATTGGCCAGGGCGGTGGTCGTGTTGGCGACGTCATTGGATTGGGCGCCGACCAGCGCGGCCGCGGTATCGCCGAGTGTGACGACGCCGCCGTATGGCGCGCTGAGATCACCGGCGGGGCCGAGGCCGGTCTGGTTCGGGGGGGATTGCGGCACACCGGCCTGGACATCGGCGCCGAAGCTGAAATTCAGCACACGCTGAATGAGCACGTCGAACCCGGTCTGGCTCGGGTTGGTATTGGGGGTGAAGGCGCTGGCGCCGGTGGGCGAGCCGGCGATGGCGTTCGTGCCATCCCGCACCAGGGAGGGCTGGGCCACCACCGCCGGGTTGACGGTGATGGCCTGGGCGTAACCGACATAGCCGCTTTGGACCGGGGTGCCGCCGCTGGGGGGCACCACGCCGGCCGGGTTGGTGAAGAGGGTCAGCCCCTGATTGGCGAAGCGCGTGCTGAGGGTCATGGCGTATTCGTCGAGCTCGCCCTGATAGGTGGGCAGGGTCTGGTCGCGGAGCGTGACATTGGCGCCGATACTGCCGCCGGTGAGGGCGTTGGTGACCGGCTGGTTGCCGAGCATGATTTGCGGCACGGAACCGAGCTCGATGGCGCTGTTGGGACCGATATTGGCGTTGGCGAGCGAGAGCGCCGGCCCGCCATGGATGGGGAGATTGACCCCACTGGTAGTGGTGACCACGAGGTCTCCGTTGGGCTGGGTGAAATATTGCAGCCCGACCAGGGACGAGGCCTGTTGCAGCACCGCGTTGCGCTGGTTTTCGAGACCAGCGGTGCTTTGCCCGTTCTGCTTCGCGGTTATTATCTGATTGCTGAGGGTGCCGATCTGGGCGAGGTCGGTGTTGAGCGAGGAAACTTCACTGACCAGGGAGTTCTGCGCCGCCTGACGCGCGCTTTGATAGGCATTGCCGAGACTGTTGATTTGCTGCGCCAACTGGCCGGCCGCGTTGACCACCTGCTGCTGCTGGGCGGTGCTGGCGGGATTGGCCTGCAAGGTGGTGAAGGCGGCATCGAGATTGGCGGTGAGGCTGCCGAGATCGGTGCCACTGGCGACACTGCCCTGGACCGCGTTGATGCCCTGCAGGCCGGTCTGGGTGACGCCGAGCCCGGCGACCTGGCCGTTCTGGGCGAATACCTGCTGCTGCAATTCTGTGTTGATTGAAATACTCGCGACCCCGACCTCGACGCCGCCCGGTGCCGCGCCGTAGACGAGGTTCTGCTGCGACAGGGTTTCGGTCGCGTAGCCGGGGGTCGCGGCATTGGCGAGATTTTGCGAAATGACCGCGAGCTGCGCGTTGACCGCGTCGATGCCGGATGTGGCGATGCTGAGGCTGGCGTTCAGGCTCATGGCCCGGCTCCCGTTACTGGACCATGTTCAGGGCGGTGCTCAACATGGTGTTGGCGGTGGTCACCACCTTGGAATTGGCGCCATAAGCCTGCTGCGCGACGATGAGCTGGCTGAACTGGGAGGCGATGTCGACGTTGGATTCCTCGACCGACCCCACCGCGAGCGACCCCGCCGCGCCGGTATTGACCGATTGCGGCGTGGCGAGCCCCGATTGCTGGGTGGCGGTATAGGCCTGGCCGGACTGGCTGGACAGCCCGTTCGGATCGGCGAAGACCATAAGGGGAATTTGCGCGATGGTGCGCGACTGGCCGTTATTGTAGTTGACCACCACGCTGCCATCGGGGTTGACGGACACCCCCGAATAGCTGCCGGGCCCGACGCCGTTCTGGGTGACGTTGTTCAACTGATAGGTGGTGCCGGCGAACTGGGTGACGCCGCTCGAGCCGCCGAACGGCCCGAGATCGATGGTGATGGTCTGGTTGCCCTGGCCGAAATTGGCCACCGCGGTCAGGGTGGCTTCGCCGCCGGCGCTGTACGGGCTGCCGGTGACGCTGCCGCTGGCGCCGGTGATGGACCCGATGGTGCCGTCATTGACCGCGTTGCCGCTGCCCGGGCCGAACAATACCTGGGCCGAGCCGATGGTGCTGCCGCCGACATTGTCGGGCGAGCTGACGGTTGCGGTCCAGTTGCCGGAACTGTTCTGCGTCCAGTTGATGGTGAGCGTGTGCTGGGTGCCGAGGGAATCATAGACCTGGATCTGGCTCGCGGTGGTGGTGGTGCCGGATGGGGTGGCGGGCAGGTTCGCGGACAGCGTGACATCGCTGGTGGGTACGGGGTTGTATTGCGTGTTGGTGACCTGGACGGTTTGCAACTGGGCCTGATTGACCACGCCGGTGGTTGGATCCACCGCCCAGCCTTGCAGATATTCCCCCGACGCATTCGCGAGATAGCCCTGCGCGTTCACGGAAAAATCTCCCTCGCGGGTATAGTACTGGGTGGGCGAGAACGAGGTGGCGCCGCCTGGCGCGATATTGGTGGCTTCCTGCACGGCGAAGAAGCCGTTGCCTGAAATGGCCAGCGCCGTCGGGTCGGTGCTGGCGGTGATGTTGCCTTGAACATTATTGGTCGCGTTGGTGTGCGCGATCACGGAATCGGAGGGGTTCATCTGCTGATTGCCGGTGGTCAGGTAATTATCGAAGGTCGTGTTGGTCTGTTTGAACCCGACCGTCTGGCTGTTGGCGACGTTGTTACTGATGTTGTTGAACGCGACCGATTGCGAGGTCAGGCCGCTGACGGCAGTGTATAAAGCCCCGAATATCGACATATCTTGCTCCCGGTCCGAGGAAACGGCCGACACCATGACGATGCCGGCGCGCGACGCCCGGGCTG
>JAJXVA010000272.1 GCA_021782435.1 Pseudomonadota bacterium | reverse complement strand
GAGTTCGCTGGCGTGGATCATGGAGGCCTCGACCGTGCCCTCCACCACCAGCCGCTCGGCGTCCTGCACCGTGCCCTGCACCGAGATGCCGCGGCCGACCACCAGGGTCCGCCGCTCGGCGGCCTCGCGCCGGTTGCCGGGCGCCAGCGGGGTCGGACGGGGCGGGATGCCGGGCCCGGACGCGGCGGGCGGCAGGGGCGCGCGGATCATGGACGGAGGCTCCTTGGCGGCGGGGGCGGCGGGGGTGGCGGGCCGATAGGGCGGCACGCCGAGGCTGGAATCGGCGGTGGGGCGGGGGTCGGTCGGGTCGGGCACGGCCTTGGCCTCCTGGCCGGGATCACGCGCGGGCGGGTCGGCCGGCGCGTCTGGTCTGCGGCGTTTGAACACGGGAAACAACCCTGGGCTATCCGGTCCGGCACGAGGCCGGGAGTTCGGGGTTAGCACGCGCCCGCGTCGGCTCAAACCCCGCGCGCGGTCACGGGCGGTTGACCCCGGCGCCGGAGGCGAGGAACACTGCCTCCCGGGACAGAACGAGGCGATACCCTCGCACCCCCCGCCAGACGGCCGATCCGACCCCAACAGGAGGCTGCACCCCTATGCGACTGAAACGACGGAGTTTCCTCGGCGCCGCCGCGGCCAGCGCGGCGACCGGCCTCGCCGCCCCCGCGATCGCCGCGGGCGAGGCGAAGCAGGTCCTGAAATTCGTGCCGCAAGCGAATCTGACCTCGCTCGACCCGATCTGGACCACCGCCGCGGTGACCGCCGAGCACGCCTGGTACGTGTTCGACACGCTCTACGGCGTGGACGGGCATTTCCGCCCGCATCCGCAGATGGCGGCCGGGCACGAGGTCTCGAAGGACGGCAAGACCTGGACCATCAAGCTGCGCGACGGCCTGACCTTCCACGACGGCAGCAAGGTGCGCGCGGCCGATTGCGCGGCCAGCCTGAAGCGCTGGGCGGCGCGCGACACCTTCGGGGTGACGGTGGCCGGCTTCGTGACCGAATGGGAAGCCAAGGACGACCTGACCCTGCTGGTCCATCTCAAGCAGCCGTTCCCGCTGCTGATCGATGCGCTGGCGAAACCCGCATCGTCCTCGCCCTTCATCATGCCGGAGCGGCTGGCGAAGACCGATCCCTCCGTCCAGATCACCGAGATGGTCGGCTCCGGCCCCTATATGTTTCAACCGAAGGAGTACGTCTCGGGCAGCCGCGTCGTCTACAAGCGGTTCGCCAACTACAAGCCCGCCGCCGGCACGCCCTCGTGGTATTCGGGCGCCAAGATCGCGCATTTCGAGCGGGTCGAGTGGCACATCATCCCCGATTCCGCCACCGCCTCGGCGGCGCTGCAATCGGGCGAGATCGACTGGTGGGAGCTGGTCGATGCCGACCTGATCCCGCTGCTCAAGACGCAGAAGGACATCCATATCGGCATCGCCGACCCGGCCGGGTATCTGGGGGTGATCCGCTTCAACGAGCTCTGGCCGCCGTTCAACAACGTGCTGATGCGCCAGGCGGTGATGCACACCGTCGATCAGCGCGAATACATGGGGGCGGTCACCGGCAACGACCCGACCGCCTGGCGGCCTAACCACTCGTTCTTCCCCGCCGGCACCCCCTACGGCAAGCCGATCTCGCCCGACCCGATGGCGAAGCCGAACTGGGCGCTGGCGCACAAGCTGGTGAAAGAGGCCGGCTACAAGGGCGAGAAGATCGTGCTGCTCAACCCCACCGATTTCCCCACCATCAAGCCGTTCGGGGAGATCACCTACGCCAACCTCAAGAAGCTCGGGCTCAACGTGGAGCTGGTGGAGACCGACTGGGGCACGGTGGTGCAGCGGCGCGAGCTCAAGACCGCGCCCGGCAAGGGCGGATGGAGCATCTTCCACACCTGGTGGACCGGCGACGGGATCATGAACCCGGCGATCAACCCGATCATCCGCGGCCAGGGGGCGAAGGGCTGGTTCGGCTGGTACGACAGCCCGAAGATGGAGGCGATGAACCGCGCCTGGCTGAGCGCGAAGACCCCGGCCGAGCAGGCACGAATCGTCCAGGCGATGCAGGTCCTGGCCTTCCACGACGTGCCCACCGTGCCGCTGGGGCTGTTCTATATCCATACCGCCTATCGCACCTCGCTTACCGGGCATGTGCGGGCGCCGACGGCGGTGCCTTGGGGAATCCACCGGGTCTAGCCCGTGCGCGGGCGGGGTCCGCGACCCCGCCCGCGCGCCACCTGGGCCGGCGGCGCGGTCATTCCCGGGACTCGTCTCGCGCCGCCGGCGCCTCCGGTGCGACCCGGCGCACCCGCGGACCGTTCGTGCCGGGTTCGGTAACCGCTTCGCAACCATGCAATCCCGTTTTGGGACGCCGCTTGAAGCCGCTTTGAAACACTCCTGCCATTATCTCTCCGGGCATCGATCGTCCCTCAAGTCCGTCGGCAGGAGCCTCCCATGTTCGATCTCAGGTTCTCCAATGATCCGTTCGCCCTGCCGACCGCGATGGCGGCGGCGATGTTGGCCGGGGTCATCGGCCTGGGGTGGCGCATGAACGTGGCGCAGCGCCTGACGATGCCGAGCATGACCGTGACCGCCCAGGCGGCCCCGGCGACCGCGGCAATGCCGACCTTCCGCCCCGAGATCGCCCGGACCTTCGCCCGCCCGGCCGCCGCCCGACCAGTGGCGGCCCATCCCGCGGCGGCGCGCATCGCCAT
>JAJXVA010000271.1 GCA_021782435.1 Pseudomonadota bacterium | reverse complement strand
GCATCATCGGCCCCAACGGCGCCGGCAAGACCACCCTCTTCAACCTGCTCTGCGGGGTGATCGCCGCCGATACCGGCTCGGCGCGGCTGGAAGGGGTGGAGCTGCGCGGGCGGAAGGTGCACCGCATCGCCCGGCTGGGGGTCGGGCGGACCTTCCAGGTGGTGCGCAGTTTCCCGCGCCTGCCGCTGCTGGAAAACGTGGTCGTCGCCGGCTACGGCGCGGGGCTCGGGGATGCCGAAGCCGCCGGCGCGGCGGAGGCCGCGCTGGAAGCGGTGGGGCTGGCCGGGCGCGCCGCCCGCCCGGCCGGGGAGCTGACCAACAAGGACCTGCGGCTGATGGAACTGGCCCGCGCGCTGGCGGGGTCGCCGCGGCTGCTCCTGCTGGACGAGACGCTCGCCGGTCTCGGGCGGGAGGAGTGCGACGAGGTCCTTGCGGTCCTGCACCGGCTGCGCGACGGGGGGATGAGCATCGTCATCATCGAACACACCATGCACGCCATGCTGCGCCTGGCCGACCGCTTCCTGGTGCTGGATCACGGCCGGGTCCTGGCTGAGGGCGATCCGCGGGCGGTGATGGAGAACCCGGCGGTGATCGAGGCCTATCTCGGCAGCAAGTTCCTGGCCCGGCAGAATGCTTGAGATCCGCGATCTTTCCGTAAGCTACGGCGGGCTGCGCGCGCTGAGCGCGGTCTCGCTGGCGGTGGCCGCGGGCCAGTTCGTGACCGTCGTTGGGCCGAACGGGGCCGGCAAGACCACGCTCTTCAAGGCGATCTCCGGGGTGGTGCGCGCCGGCGGCGGGACCGTCACCTGGGACGGCGCGCCGCTGCTGGCCCGCCCGGCCGCCGCGCGCGCCCATCTCGGCATCGCCCATGTGCCGGAGGGGCGGCAGGTCTTCCGCACCCTGACGGTGCGCGAGAACCTGGAAATGGGCGCCTACCCGGGCGCCGGGCGCGCCGCCTTCGCGCGCACCCTCGAGCGCATCCACGCGCTCTTTCCCATCCTCGCCGAGCGGGCGGGGCAGCTCGCGGGCACGCTGTCGGGGGGCGAACAGCAGATGCTGGCGATCGGGCGCGGGCTGGCCGCGGCGCCGCGGCTGCTGATGCTCGACGAGCCCTCGATGGGCCTCGCCCCGGCGGTGACCGAAACGATCTTCGCCGCCATCGCCCAGGTCCACAAGGAGGACGGGCTGGCGATCCTGCTGGTGGAGCAGCGGGTGGCCGAGGCGCTGGAACTCTCGGACCATGGCTATGTGCTCGAAACCGGGCGGGTGGTGCTGGAAGGGCCGTACCAGACCCTGCTTGCCGACGACCGCGTCCGGCGCTCTTATCTCGGCCTGGGGGAATCCTGAGAATGAAAACAACGGAGGATCGGATCATGAATGTGCGGATCGGCCGGCGCGGCGCGCTGGCGATGACGGGGGCGGCGGCGCTGGCCGGAACGGCGCGCGCGGCGGCCCCGAAGGAGGTGGAGATCGCGCTGTTGGTGCCGTTGTCCGGCCCCTGGGCCGAGCAGGGCATCCTGGAGCGCGCCGGCGCCGAGATGGCGGTCGATGACGTGAACAAGGCCGGCGGCATCAAGGCGCTGGGCGGGGCCAAGCTGAAGCTGCTGATCTTCGATACCGGCGCCACCGCCGAGACCGCCAAGGACGCCGCCCAGCGCATGATCGCCCAGCACCCGCATCTGGTGGGCGGCATGGGCTGCTGGCTGTCCACCTTCACCCTGGCCGCGACCGAGGTGACCGAGCGGGCCAAGCTGCCCTGGCTGACCTTGTCCTACGCCGACGCGATCACCGATCGCGGCTTTCATTACGTGTTCCAGACCTCGGCCACCGGCAAGATGCAGGCCGAGCAGACCGTGCCCTTCGTGATGAAACTCGCCCAGGGCGCAACCCACAAGCGCCCGACCAAGGTGGCGATCGTCGGCGACAACACCGCGGCTTCGGTGAGCTTCCTCAAGCCGATCAAGAGCCACATCCTGAAGCAGGAGAAGCTGACCGCGGTGGTGGACGAGATCTACACCCCGCCGCTTGCGGACGCGACCACCCTGGTGCAGCCGATCCGCGCGGCCAATCCGGATTTCGTGCTGGTGCTGTCAACCAACGACGGCGACGACAAGATGCTCGCCGACACGTTCAGCGAATACGGAATCCCGGCCAGCAAGATGCCGCTGATCGGCAACGGCGGGCACTGGGCGGTGCCGGAGCTCCTGAAAACCACCGGGGCCACCATCCTTCAGGATATCATGGTCGGCATGGCCAACTGGCCGAGCAAGGCGCTGGCGCCGCTGGTGGCGCGCTACATCAAGCGGACCGGCAATCCGTGGATGGGGCAGAACGAGATTTTTGCCTATGCCCATGTGCAGATCCTGGCCTGGGCGCTCAACAAGGCCAAGGTTGCCGATCGGGTGAAGGTCGCGGACGCGATCCGCACCATGAACATCACCGACGGGCCGGCGATCTATTTCCCGGGCCATCACCTGCAATTCACCAGCATCGGCCGTCGGGTGGGCGCGGCGCTGGTGATCATTCAGTGGCAGAGCGGCAAGCCGGTGACGATCTTCCCGGCCTCGGCGGCGCAAGCCAAGCCGATCTGGCCGGCCTGACCGCTCAGCCCAGCGCCGCCGGGTCCGTCACCGGCAGCCCGCACACCCCGCCCCGGCAGACATAGGCGGCGGGGTGGGCGGGTTTCCCCGCCGCCGGGTGGTCCGCCGGCAGCGCCGCCGGAT
>JAJXVA010000054.1 GCA_021782435.1 Pseudomonadota bacterium | reverse complement strand
CATGGCCGGCACCGGCAGCGTGCGCGCCGCCCGGCTGAACGCGACGTTGCGCGGCGCGCGCGACGCCGGGCGCCTGGACGCGCGCCTGACCCTTGAGGGCGTCACCACCGCCCGGCTCGGCGCCGACGCCACGCTGACCGCCACCGGCCCGCTGGCCGCGCCAAACTTGCGGCTGCGCGCCACCGTCAGGCCCGTCAAGGCGCCAACCAGCCAGATAACCGCCACCGTCGCGCTCGACCCCGCCCGGCATCGCCTCACCTTGTCCACGCTCAGCGCCAGTGCCGGCGCGGCCCGGCTCTACCTGGCGCAACCCGCCCGGCTGGATTTCGGCACGCAGGTCAAAATCTCCGGGCTGCGCCTCGCCCTGACCGCGCCGCATCTGGCCCCGGCCGAACTCGCCGCCGATGGCACGCTGCGCCCCACGCTCGACCTGTCGGCCAGGCTCGACCGCCTGACCGCCGCCCATCTGCGCGCCTTCGCGAAACTCCCCCCGATGACCTTCACGGCCTCCGCCACCGCCCGGCTGCGCGGCGCCCTTACCCACCCTGCCGGCAGCGCAAGCCTCGACGTGAGCGATCTGCGCCTGCCGCATGACGCGGGCATGCCGCCTGCCGAACTCACCGCCCGGGCCGAACTGGACGGGCAATCCGCGACCCTCACCGCCAGCGCCAAGGCGGGACCCCGTCTGCACATCGCGGTGACTGGCCGGGTACCCCTTCGGCCCACGAACGGGCTGGCGCTGCGGGCCGATGGCCATCTCGATCTCGGGCTGTTCAACGCCCTCGCGGAAAGCCGGGGCCTCGCCGTCCAGGGCGCGGCCGATCTTCATGGCCTCATCGCGGGCACGACGGCCGCGCCAGACATCAGCGGCACGCTCGATCTGCGGCACGGCGACTTCCAGGATTACACCCAGGGCATCCATCTCGCCGATATCACGCTGGCCGTCACCGGCAGCGGCCAGACCCTGCGCGTTCAGCAATTTCGGGCGACCGCCGGCAAGGGGTCGATCACCGCCAGCGGCACGGTGGGCATCGGCGGCCACGCACCGATCGCGGTCCATCTGACCGCCGACCGCGCCCTCCTGCTCGACTCCGATCTGGCCCGGGTGATCAGCGGCGCGGATCTGCGTCTGGCCGGCATACCCGGCCAATCCCTCATGGTCACCGGCACGATAACCGTGACGCGGGCCGACATATCCCTGCCCAGCGCCATGCCGCCCTCCATACAAACGCTCGATCTGCGGCGGCCAGGGGCCAAACCCGCCCCACCCCCCCCACCGGCGGCGGCGGCCATCGGGCTGGGCATCCAGGTCGACGCCCCCGCCGAGATTTTCATTCGTGGCCGGGGGTTGGATGCCGAACTCGGGGGCGCCGTGCGGGTCGGCGGCACCGCCGCGGCGCCCGAGATCACCGGCGGCATAGATCTGCGCCACGGCACGTTCAGCCTCGCCGGCACCACGCTGAACTTCACCTCCGGCAAAATCGGCTTCGATGGCGCGCATGGCGTGGACCCGGCCCTGGATCTGGTTGCCACCAGCAGCACGGCCAACGTCACCGCAACCCTTACCGTCGGGGGTTATGCGTCCGCGCCGAAAATCACCCTCGCCTCGGTGCCCCAACTGCCGCAGGACCAGGTGCTGGCCGCCCTGCTGTTCGGCCAGAGTGTCGCCAGCCTGTCGCCGCTGCAACTGGCCGAGATCGGCGCCGCGCTCGCGCAACTGGCCGGTATCGGCGGCAACGGGCTCAACCCGCTGGAAAAATTGCGCAGCGGTCTCGGCCTCGATCGGCTGTCGGTGGGCAGTGTCGCCAACGCCAAGGCAGGCGGCGGTGAAACCAACACCACCGCCGCGGTTCAGGGCGGCAAGTATATCGCGCCCGGGGTGTTTCTGGGCGCCAAGCAGGGAGTGTCCGGCCAGGCGACCCAGGCGCAACTACAGATCGACCTCACCAAGCGGCTGAAACTCAATACCGATGTCGGCAGCGGCCCCGGCGGCAACGATATCGGCCTGTCCTATCAATTCCAATACTGACCAGACCACGGCCGCGCCAGGCCGCGCGCCCCGGCAAAACCGGCCACCTCGGTGGCGCGCCTAATTCTCCAGTTCCGCATCCCAATAGAGGTAGTCCCGCCACGATTCATGCAGATAGTTCGGCGGAAACCCCCGCCCGCTCTGCTGCAGTTCCCAGGTGCTGGGCTGCACCGGCCGGGTGCGGGGAAACATCCGGCATTCGCCCGGCAGGCGCGACCCCTTGCGCAGATTGCACGGGCCACACGCCGCCACCACGTTGGTCCAGGCGGTGCGCCCGCCACGGCTGCGCGGTATCACATGGTCGAAGGTCAGGTCCTGGGTCGGCTGGCGCTCGCCACAATACTGACAGCTGAACGCATCGCGCAGAAACACATTGAACCGCGTGAAGGCCGGGCGTCGCGCCGCCGGCACGTAATCCTTGAGCGCGATCACGCTCGGCAGCCGGAACGATATGCGCGGCGAATGCACCGCCGCCTCATACTCGCTCAGCACCGATACCCGGTCCAGGAACACCGCCTTGACCGTATCCTGCCACGACCACAACGACAGCGGAAAATAGGAAAGCGGCCGGAAATCGGCATTCAGAACCAAGGCCGGGTACTGCTGTCCGCTATCCAGCAATCGCCTCTCCTTCGGGGCTGACCCCCACGGGATGCGATCCATTCCTCGTTGGACCGCAACGTATTGGGTCGGCATCGAGTTCCCCGTCTTTATGACACCCGCCACCGATACCTGGCAACCGCGCGCCGCCGCTGCCCTCAAACTGTCACGCCCGCGCCCCTCCCCGCCCGCCTCGCGCGCGCGTCCATCGGGTGCGCACAAAACTCCCATGCTGCGCGGCACTTTGCCAAAGTCGCGCCGGAAGCTAGTTTCCCCTGCCCCAGCCCGAAAGCCCCGCCATGGATCTCGTCGCCGCCCGCATGAACCGCATCAGCCCCAGCGCCACCATGGCGATCACCGCAAAAGCGCGCGCGCTCAAGGCCGAGGGGCGCGACATCATCGGGCTGTCCGCCGGCGAGCCCGATTTCGATACCCCCGCCAACATCAAGGACGCCGCCAAACGCGCGATCGATGCCGGCGACACCAAATACACCGATGTCGCGGGCACGCTGGCACTCCGTCGCGCCATCGCCGCCCGCTTCCTCGCCGATCAGGGGCTCGACTACGCACCCGACGAAATCATCGTCGGCACCGGCGGCAAGCAGGTCATCTACAACGCCATGCTCGCCACCGTCGATCCGGGTGACGAGGTCGTCATCCCCACCCCGTGCTGGGTCAGCTACCCCGATATCGTGCAACTGGCCGAAGGCACGCCGGTGCTGGTCCCCACCAGCCAGAATGGCGGGTTCAAGCTCCGCCCCGAGGATCTCGAGGCCGCCATCACCCCGCGCACCAAATGGCTCATCCTCAACAGCCCCGGCAACCCCACCGGCGCCGCCTACGACGCGGCCACGCTGCGCCCGCTGGCCGAGGTGCTGCTGCGCCACCCGAATGTCTGGGTGCTCACCGACGATATCTACGAAAAACTCACCTATGACGGCTTCAAGCCCGCCACCATGGCCGCGGTCGAGCCGCGCCTCAAATCCCGCACCCTGACCATGAACGGCGTCTCGAAAGCCTATGCCATGACCGGCTGGCGTATCGGCTACGGCGCCGGCCCCAAGGCGCTGATCAAGGCGATGGACAAACTCCAGGGCCAATCCACCTCCAACCCGTCCTCCATTTCCCAGGCCGCGGCGCTGGAAGCGGTCAGCGGCCCGCAGGGTTTCATCGCCGACATGGTCGCCACCTACAAAACCCGGCGGGACCTGGTGGTCGGCCTGCTCAACCAGGCGCCGGGCCTCTCCTGCGCCACGCCGGAAGGCGCCTTCTACGTCTTCCCCTCGCTCCATGGCTGCCTCGGCAAAACCACCGCCGCCGGCACCAAAATCACCAATGACGAGGAGTTCGTCGTCGCCCTGCTCCAGGAACACGGCGTCGCCGCGGTGCACGGCGCCGCCTTCGCCTATCCCGGCCATTTCCGCATTTCCTACGCCACCAGCACCGAGGCGCTGCGCGAAGCCTGCACCCGCATCATCGCCTTCTGCCAGGCCATGCGCTGAGCGGCGCGGACCCCAGATGACCGCCATGCCCGCCCTTTCCCGCCGCCTCGCGCAATTACCCATCGCCGCCACCGTGCAAATGTCCATCCGCGCGCGCGAACTCCGCGCCGCGGGCCACGACGTGCTTTCCCTCACCCTCGGCGAGCCCGATTTCCCCTCGCCGCCGCACGCCATCGCGGCCGCGCACCAGGCGGCACTGCGCGGCGAGACCAAATACCCGCCGAATGACGGCATACCGGAACTGAAGGCAGCCGTGCGCCGCAAATTCCTGCGCGATTCCGGGCTCGATTACGACATGAAGGAAATCGCGGTCTGCAACGGCGGCAAGCAGGTCATCGCCAACGCCCTGCTGGCCACCCTCGACCCCGGAGACGAGGTCGTCATCCCCGCGCCCTATTTCGGCGCCTATCCGCTCATGGTCCAACTCGCCGGCGGGGTGCCGGTCTTCGCCGCCTGCGACCAGGCGGACGGGTTTCGCCTCCGCCCCGAACGTCTCGCCGCCGCCATCACCCCGCGCACGCGCTGGGTGATGCTGAATTACCCCAACAACCCCACCGGCGCCGCCATCGGCGCCGAAGATCTGCAAGCCCTCGCCGAGGTGCTGCGCACCCGCCCCGATATCTGGATATTATCCGACGATATCTACGAATATCTGCTCTTCACCGGCGGCACCGCCCCCACCATCGCCGCGGTCGCCCCCGACCTGCGCGACCGCACGCTCACCATGAGCGGTGTCTCCAAATCCTATGCCATGACCGGCTGGCGCATCGGCTTCTGCGGCGGCCCGGCGCGGCTCATCGCCGGCATCGTCAACATGCAAAGCCAGATCACCTCCGGCGCCTGCGGCATCGCCCAGGAAGCCGCCGCCGCCGCGCTCGACGGCCCGCAGGATGGCGTCACCGCCCAGGTCGCCGCCTATCGCCGCCGGCGCGATCTCGTGGTCGCTTCCCTCGCCGAAATTCCCGGCCTGTCCTGCCACGTGCCGGAAGGCGCTTTCTACGTGTTTCCCTGCGTTTCCGGCTGGATCGGCCGCCACAGCCCGGCCGGCCGCAAGCTCACCACCGACGAAGCCATCGCCCTCGCCCTGCTCGAGGAAGCCAATGTCGCCGTCGTCCACGGCGCCGCCTTCGGCGCCTCGCCCTATCTGCGCCTGTCCACCGCCACCTCGGACGATATCCTGGCCGAGGCCTGCCGGCGCATCGCCACCTTCGCGAACGGTCTGACGTGACGATCGAAACAGCAAGCCACAAGGAAACTTCTTTTTCTCAGGAAAACGAAGCAAAAAACCTTCATGACGATGTCTGGCGTGGGCTCGACCCCGACGAATTCACCGCTCTGCGCGCGCTCGGCCACCGCATGCTCGATGACATGTTCGACCGGCTCGAAACCGTGCGCGAGCGCAAGGTCTGGCAGCCCATGCCGCCCGCCGCGCGCGCCGAATTCCAATCCCCCCCGCCGCGCGCCGGCATCGGCGCCGAGGCCGCCTACGCCGCCTTCCAGGCCACCGTCCTCCCCTACGAACTCGGCAACACCAATCCACGCTTCATGGGCTGGGTGCATGGCGGCGGCACCGCCCCCGGCATGCTCGCCGAACTCCTCGCCGGCGCCTTATCCAACAATCTCGGCGGGCGCGACCACGCGGCGGTCGAACTCGAGCGCCAGGTCATACGCTGGTCGGCGGCAATGCTCGGCCTGCCACCACAATCCGGCGGCGGCCTCGTCACCGGCACCTCGCTCGCCAACCTCATCGCCGTGCTCACCGCCCGCACCCACCGCCTCGGCGCCGAGGTCCGCCAGCGCGGCATCTGCGGCGCGCGCCTCACCGCCTACACCTCCACCGCCACCCATAGCTGCGTCCCCCGCGCCTTCGACATGGCGGGCTTCGGCTGGGACAGTCTGCGCCTGATCCCGGTCGATGCCGACCACCGCATGGACCTCACCGCCCTCAGCGCCGCCATCGCGGCCGACCGCGCGGCCGGCTGCACCCCCTTCCTGGTCGTCGGCACCGCCGGCACGGTCGATACCGGCGCCATCGACAAACTGCCCGAACTCGCCGCGCTCTGTGCCGCGGAATCACTCTGGTTCCACATCGACGCTGCCTTCGGCGCCCTGCTCGCCCTCTCGCCCACCCGCGCCACCCGTCTCGCCGGCATCGAACACGCCGATTCCGTCGCCTTCGATTTCCACAAATGGGCCCAGGTCCCCTACGATGCCGGCTGCATCCTGGTGCGCGACCAGGCCCGCCTCATCGCCGCCTTCGCCCAGAACGCCGCCTATCTCCGCCGTGAGGCGCGCGGTCTCGCCGGCGGCGCGCCCTGGCTGTGCGATCTCGGCCCCGATCTCTCGCGCGGCTTTCGCGCCCTCAAAGTCTGGATGACCCTGGTCAGCCACGGCACCGACGCGCTCGGCCAGATCGTCGATCACGCCTGCGAGGTCGCGACCCACCTCGCCACCCGCATCGCCGCCGAGCCACGGCTCGAACTCCTCGCCCCGGTCAGCCTCAACATCGTCTGCTTCCGCTACGTGCCCGACCACAAAATACCGCAAGCGAAGCTCGATCGCCTGAACGCCGATATCGTCGCGGATGTGCAGGAGGCGGGGCTCGCCGCCCCCAGCACCACCATGATCGGCGGCAACCTTGCCATACGCTGCGCCCTGTTCAATCATCGCACCCGCGCCGCCGACGCCGATGCCCTGGTCGATGCGGTGCTGCACGCCGCAAGGGTCCGGGAAAATGTCTAGACCGCTCAAGGCAAGTCGCGACTTTTTTTACCAGAAATTCGCGCAAAAAACGCCTATTCTCAGGAGCTTAGGGTGTTCGCAGTGCGTTCCCGGGTGGACCACGGAAGGGAAGGCGGGAAGCGGCGCGGCCGCGGCCCCCGTCCCACGCGCATGAAGTTTTCTTGGCTCACAAAAAGAACCACGCTCTCCTGGCTCAAATCCCGACGGATCCCAAAAACGATCCTCGCCTCGCTTTGTTGTCTGACCTTGCCATGCGCCGCCCTGGCCCAGACCGTCCACATCCAAGGCCCGGCAGGCCCCCTCGGCGGCATCGCCACCGCCCCCGCCCCTATCCGCGCCGCCGCCCTCATCATTCCCGGCTCCGGCGCGATCGACCATGACGGCAACGGCCCCGAGATCGAAACCAATCTCTACGCCGATCTCGCAACCGCGCTCGCCGCCCAGGGCGTCGCGACACTGCGCGTCGACAAGCGCGGCCTCTTTCTCAGCGCCAGCACCGGCATCGACCCCAACGCGGTCAGCATCGAGGATTACGCCGCCGATACCGGCGCCTGGATCAAGGCGGCGACCCAGCGCTTTCACCAGACATGCGTCTGGCTGATCGGCCATAGCGAAGGCGGGCTGGTGGCGCTCACCGCCGCCGGCCAGTTCCCCCATGTCTGCGGCCTCGTGCTGCTCGCCACCCCCGGCGTCCCGATGGGGGATGTGCTGCACGAACAACTCACCCAGCACCTCGCCGGCACGCCGCTGCTCAAACAGGCCGACGCCGCCATCGCCGCGCTCGAGGCCGGCCGCGCCCCCGATACCGCCGCCATGGACCCGCATCTCGCCCCCCTGTTCCGTCCGGCGGTGCGGAAACTGCTGATCAGCGAATTCGCGATCGACCCGGCCGAACTCGCGAAATCCGACAGGCTGCCGGTCACCGTGCTGCGCGGCGCGCGCGATCTCCAGGTCTCGGCGGCCGATGTCGCCCCCTTCGCCCAGGATGGCCCCCGGGTCCGCCTAGTCACCCTGCAAGGCGTCAATCACGCCTTCAAAGCGGTCGGGCCCAGCCCGCACGACAATCTCGCGAGCTTCGCCAACCCCAACCTGCCACTCGCCTCCGGGGTCGCGGCCGCGGTCGCGCGCGGGCTCGGGCTCAGTTCGTCTCGGCCATGACCCGCAGCACGGCCCGCCCCGCCACGTCGCGCAGCGGCACCAGCACCAGGCCGCGCCCGGGGTCCACCGCCACCGAATGGGCGTTGTCGGCCAGGTAGCCCTGCCACAACAGCCGCGGCGTCGTGGTCGCGTCCGCCAGCACCGAAACCACCCCCGCCTCACCCGCCACGTACAGCCGCCCACGCCGCCAATCCGCCGCCAGCACGTCCGGCGTGCCGCCCACCGCGAAGCGCGCAATCACCTGGTGGCTGGCGAGCGAAACCACCACCAGCCGCGCATTGTCCTCGCAGCCAATGAAAGCGCGCCGCCCCGCCGGGTCTATCCGCAGCCCATGCGCGCCCCGGCACCCGGGCAGGTTCCAGCGCGCCACCACGGCCGCGCGCGCCGGGTCGATCGCCACCAACTGGTTGCGCGCGCCCTCGGTCACGTACACGCGGTCACTCACCGCGTCATAGCGGTTATTCCCCACATCCCGGCCAATCGCCACGCGCGCCACCGGCCGAAGCGCGGGTGCCGTCAGCACCGCGACCGTGCCGCCATGCTCGTCCGAGACGAACAATTCGCCCCGTTTCGGGTCGAACCCCAGCCCGTCCGGATAATCCCCGGCCGGCGCCCGCGCCACCACCCGGTCCTCCGCCATGTCAATCGCCACCACCTCATCGCGCCCGGTCGCGGTCGCGAATACTCGGTGCAGCGCCGGCACCGCCAGCACGCCATGCACCGCGCGAATGCCGCCGATCCGCGTCACCCGACCATCCCCGAGATCGATCGCGACCACCGCGGAGTGCGCCAGGTCCGCCACATAAAGCCGCCCGGCCGCGGCATCGAGGCTCGCGTAATCGAAGCGCGCGGTCGGCCCGCCGAGCTTGATATCCGCGACCGCGCGCCACGGCGCCGCCGCGGCCACCCCCAGCAGCGCCACCCCCAGCAGCGCCACCCCCAGCACGACACCGCAGCCCAGCCGCCACACCATGGCGCGCATGGCACCACCCCCCTTCACAAATCCGCCCGCCGCCCCGATTTCCCCCGGCAGGCGGTCCGGTATATCTTCGCCGACCGTAACGAACTCCTCGGCTCAAGGCATAAATCCGTGCTGGAATCAGACCTCTCGCCTCCGCCACCGCGCCTGCGCCTGCCGCCCCTCGGCGGTGGCAACCCCAGCCTGATCGCGGCGGCCGACCATACCGCCCGCCATTGGGCCTTCCCCGAGCGCGGGGATCTGCGTCCCGGCTCCGAGGCCCATGCCCGCGCCTGCCGCGCGATGTTCATGGAAACCTTCAACCCCTACAAGCCCACGGTCCTGGAATGGCCCAGGCTCGACCCCGAAACCCGGACCCGGCTGGTCAACCTCCCCATCTGGGATATCGCCGTCCAGACCGAGGGCAAGGCGCGGCTGCGCATGCTCGCCTATGCCGCCACCCTGAACGACCCGGCCTGGCGCGACACGGTGGAACTCAACGGCTGGGAGGAGGGGCGCCACCGCGTGGTGCTCTCCAACCTGGTCCAGGCCTACGGCATCGCGCTCGAGCCCGAGCCCGAATACAAGGCCCCGCGGGATCCCGAATGGGCCTACATGGTCACCGGCTTCTCGGAATGTATCGACAGTTTCTTCGCCTTCGGCCTGTTCGCCATGGCCGAGAAATCCGGCATTTTCCCACCCGAACTGGTCGATACCTTCGAACCCGTGATGCAGGAGGAATGTCGCCACATCCTGCTCTTCGCCAACTGGGTCGCGGCCCATCGCGCCACCATGCCACTCTGGCGCCGCCCCTGGTTCGAACTCAAAGTCTGGGCGGTGTGGGCCTTCCTCGCCTGGGAACGCATGGGCATCGCGCGCGGCATCGATGGCGGCAAGTCCAGCGGTTCGCGCGCCGCCAGTCCCGATAACAACTTCACCGTCACCGGCGCCAAATCCGTCTCCGACACCGATATCAGCGTCCGCGACCTGATGGCGCTCTGCCTGTCCGAGGATGCACGGCGCTTCGCCGGCTACGACAAGCGTCTGCGCCGCCCCACCACCACGCCCTTCCTCGCCCGCACCGCCATCCGCCTGCTCGACCTCAAAGACCGCCTCCTGCCGTCCCGCAAAGGAACAGCCGCATGACCATCGAAGCCGGGTCCGAAGCGCACAAGCAATTCTTCTGCCAGCAATTCCTCGACACCTACCAGGAATTCGACCCCGAAACCCTGCCCTGGCCGGAGCTTGACGAGGCGGCGCTGGCGCGCCTGCGCGGCGTGCCGTTCTGGCAGGAAGTCTACCACACCGAGCGCCGCGCCGGCGCCATCGTCGATGCCTTCACCCCCCACATCACCGACCCCATCGTGCGCCAGGCGGTGGCCCTCCAGGGCAAGGAGGAAGCCCGCCACGCCAGGCTCATCCGCGTCATGATCGACCGCTACGGCATCGACGCGCATGAAATGCCGCTCGAAAAATTCCCCGACGACCTCGAGAAAGCCTTCATCGATTTCGGCTTCGGCGAATGTCTCGACGCCTTCCTCGGTTTCGGCGCCTTCAAAACCGCCCGCCAGTCGGAATTCCTCCCCGCCGCCATGTTCGACATCTTCGATACGCTGATGTTCGAGGAAACCCGCCACATCGTGTTTTTCATCAACTACATGGCCTGGCGCGAAAAAAGCCGCGGCCTCAACGCGCCCATGCGCGCGCTCAAATCCACCTGGTTCTACGGCCGCGCCGCCCGCCGCCTGCTCGGCATGGTCAAGCGCGGCGAACAGGTCAATGACGGCCGGAACTTCGCGGTAACGCAAACCAATATGTTCCTCGACGGGTTCTCCTTCCGCAAATTCGTCGAGGATTGCTACCGCGAAAACGCCCGCCGCATGGCGGTGTTCGACCCCGATCTGATGCAGCCCCGCCTGCTCCCCGGCATCGCCGACCTCGCCCTGCGCGGCCTCCGCCTCTGGGACCGCCGGCCCCAGGTTCTGCAACAGGCCGCCTGACTCCACGACGCCACGAAAAAATTCCCCGATGAACACAGGCTTCCGCAAGGAAGCCTGTTCTTTTTGTGAACAAAAAGAACCAAAAAAACTTCGCCTGTTGGCGTTCCCACCCCCACCCGTCATTGCGAGGCGCCGCCAGGCGCCGGGGCAATCCAGAAACCCCGCCCCAACCCCTGCTGTCCAGCCCAAAACCGCCAACCAGGGCACCCCGCATAGTGGAAAGTTTTTTGCGCGACTTTTTTTCAAAAAAGTCGCTTCTTCCCATAATCCCTGACGACGTCGACAACCGCCCCGGTCAACTTCGCCTGGCTTTCCGGGTCGATCGTGAAGGCCGGCGTCAAATAAACCACCGAGCGGAACGGCCGCACCCAAACCCCGCGCGCCAGAAATTCCCGCTTCAGCGCCGCCAGGTCCGGCCTGCCCGCCAGTTCCACCACCCCGATCGCGCCCAGCACCCGCACATCGCGCACCCCCTCATGGCCGCCCAGCGGCGCCAGCCCCGTGCGTAGCCCGGCCGCGATCCGCGCCACCGCCGCGCGCCAATCGGTTGCCGCGAAAATGTCCAAACTGGCATTGGCCGCCGCACAGGCCAGCGGGTTCGCCATGAACGTCGGCCCATGCATCAGCGCCGCCTCCGCCCGGTCCTGATGAAACGCCGCGAATATCGCGGGCGAAGCCAGCGTCGCCGCCAGCCCCATCGTGCCCCCGGTCAGCGCCTTCGACACCACCATGATATCCGGCAGCACCCCCAGTTCGGGTCCGACAAAAAAATGCCCGGTGCGGCCAAACCCGGTGAACACCTCATCGAAAATCAACGGCACCCCATGCGCGTCGGCGGCGGCGCGAATGCGGCGCAGCACCGCCGGCTCATGAAACACCATGCCGCCCGCGCCCTGCACCAGCGGCTCGACGATGATGCCGGCAATTTCCCGCCCATGCCGGGCCAGCACATCGTCCAGCGCCGCCTCGCTCGCCGCCTCGCGCGGCAGCGCCACCACGTGCTGGGCCGCAAGCGCCGGGCCAAACAACCCATGCATCCCCTCCTCTGGGTCACACACCGACATCGCGCCCAGCGTATCGCCATGGTAGCCGCCCAGAAACGACAGGAATTTCACCCGCCCGGTCTCGCCCCGGTTCAGCCACATCTGCAGCGCCATTTTCATCGCCACTTCAACGCCAACCGAGCCGGAATCGCTGAAAAACACATGCGGCAGCGCCGGCACCAGCGCCGCCAGCCGCGCCGCCAGCCCATATCCCGGCTCATGCGCCAGGCCGCCGAACATCACATGCGGCATCCGCGCCAGTTGCGCGCTCACGGCCGCGCGAATCTGCGGGTGGTTATAGCCATGGCACGCCGTCCACCAGGAGGCGATGCCATCGATCAATTCCCGCCCATCGGCCAGAATTATCCGGCAACCCTCGGTCGCCACCACCGGCAGCGCGGGCTCGGCAAGCGCGTGCTGGGTATAGGGGCGCCATATATGCGCCGCGCCGCGTATCAGCCAGTCGGGCATGTCAGGTAAAGGCAAACGGCGCTACCCTTCCGCCCGCATCCCCAGCCGCGCCAGCAATTCCCGGTCCCGCGCTTCCGGCGCATTCGGTGTCGTCAGCCGCCTGCTGGAA
>JAJXVA010000270.1 GCA_021782435.1 Pseudomonadota bacterium | reverse complement strand
CTATCCGGCGCTTGCGGGGACGGGACATGGCTGAGCCGGTGCGGCTGACCGCGGCGCTGCGGCTCTATCCGCACACGCGGGCGCTGAAGCAGGGGCTGGTGCGGGATGACGCGGTGACGCTCGATTTCGTCGAGGTCGATCCCATCCATGACGCCTTCGCGCCGATGATCCGGCATCAGGCCTACGACGTTTCGGAACTGGCGATCGTCGTCGCGTTGCAGGCGGTGGCGGCCGGCAAGAAGCTGATCCTGCTGCCGGCGGTGGTGGCGGGGCGGATGCAGCGCGGCTGCCTGATCTGCCATCGCCCGCGCGGCCCCATCGTGGGTGCGGCGATCGCCGGCAAGCGGGTCGGCGTGCGGGCCTATTCGCAGACCACCGGCATGTGGGTGCGCGCGGCGCTGCGCGAGGATTACGGGCTCGCGGTGACGGATCTGCGCTGGTTCACCCAGGGCGGCTCGCATCTCGCGGAATTCGCCGATCCGGACTTCGTGCAACCGGCGCCGGCGGGCAAGAGCCTGCCGGCGATGCTGCGCGACGGCGACATCGACGCCGCGATTCTGGGCAACGACCTGCCGGAGGGCGACGAGTTCGCCCCGGTCATCGCCGATCACGCCGCGCGCGACGCCGCCTGGGTGGCCGCCCACGGGTTCCTGCCGATCAACCACCTGGTCGCGGTCTCGGCGCCGGTGGCGGCGGCGCATCCCGCCGCCGTGGCCGCCGTCTATCGCCTGCTGCGCCAAAGCGCCGCCCAGGCGGAGCGGCAAGCCGGCCGCCCGGACCCGACGCTGTTCGGCATCGCCGCCTTGCGCGAACCGCTGCGCGACATCATCGCCGAATGCCACCGCCAGGGGCTGATCCCCCGGCGGCTGGACCCCGATGCGGTGCTGGCCCCCGCCGCCGCCCTGCTCGACGCCGAGCCCATCCGCACCTGACCGCGCCGCCGGCGCCAACGAACCACCGGGAGGACAACGCAACCATGACCCAGGACCCCATCGCCGGCGCCAGGCCGCGCGCGCCGTTCTACCGCGACATCTCGTTTCAGGTCCTGGTCGGCATGGTGCTGGGGGTGATCGTCGGCCTGATCTGGCCGCATTTCGGCATCGCGCTGAAGCCGCTGGGCGACGCCTTCATCCGGGCGATCCGCATGGTGATCGGGCCGGTGATCTTCTGCACCGTGGTCCACGGCATCGCGCGCGCCGGCAACCTGGGCGCGGTCGGGCGGATCGCGCTGAAGGCGCTGGTCTATTTCGAGGTCATCACCACCCTGGCGCTGTTGATCGGCCTCGGCGTCGGCAATCTCTGGCAGGCCGGGCGGGGGATGCATGTCAATCCGGCGCTGCTCGACCCGCACGCGGTGCGCGCCTTCGTCGGCGCCGGCGCGGTGGTGCATCGGCGCACCATCGCGGGCTTCCTGCTGAACGTGGTTCCCGCCACCGCCGTCTCCGCCTTCGCCACCGGCAACATCCTGCAGATCGTGCTGTTCTCGGTGCTGTTCGGTGCCGGCGTGGCGGCGGCCGGCCCGGCCGGGGAGCCGGTGGTGCGGGTCATCGAGGGCGTCTCCCGCGCGTTCTTCTGGATCATCGGCTTCGTGATGCGCTTCGCCCCGCTCGCGACCCTCGGCGCGATGGCCTTCACCGTCGGGCGGTTCGGGGTCGCCACGCTCGACTCGCTGCTTGGGTTCATCGCCGAGTTCTACGTGATCTGCGCGCTGTTCCTGGCGCTGGTGCTCTGGCCGGTGGCGCGGATCAGCGGGTTCAGCCTGCTGCGGCTGATGCGCTACATCCGCGCCGAGCTGCTGCTGGTGATCGGCACCAGCTCGTCCGAGACGGTCTTTCCCCAGCTCACCCGCAAGCTGGAGGAGCTCGGCTGCGACGAGCGCGTGGTGGGGCTGGTGCTGCCCACCGCCTATACCTTCAACCACGACGGTACCTGCCTCTATTTCGCCGCCGCCACCCTGTTCCTGGCGCAGGCGACCGGCACGCCGCTGGATTTCGCCCATCAGCTCGCGCTGCTGGCGGTGCTGCTGCTGACCAGCAAGGGCGCGGCGGGGGTCTCGGGGTCGGCGCTGGTGGTGCTGGCGATCACGCTCGCCGCCAGCCATTCGGTGCCGGTGGCGGCGATGACGCTCATCATCGGCATCCATCGGATCCTTTCGGCTGCCTTCGTCTCCGTCAACATCGTCGGCAATTCGGTGGCGACCTTGGTGGTGGCGCGGTGGGAGAATGCGCTCGACCGGACGCGGCTGCGCGCGGCGCTGGCGGCCGGGACGGCGGGCTGAGCCTGCGGGGAGCCGTTCAGTCCAGCTCGACGTCCGCGCCCAGGAACAGCCGCGCCACCCGCGGATCGTCCAGGATCGCCCGCGCGGTGCCGGTCAGGCGCGTGCGCCCGGTCTCCAGCACGATCCCGAAATCGGAGATCTCCAGCGCGCTGCGGGCATTCTGCTCCACCATCAGGATCGAGACGCCGGAGGCGCGCAGCCCCTGCAAGGTGGCGAAGACCTCCTTCACCATCAGCGGCGAGAGGCCGATGGAGGGTTCGTCGATCAGCATCAGCTTCGGCTCGGCGATCAGCCCGCGCGCGATCTCGAGCAGCTTCTGCTGCCCGCCGGACAGGGTCGAGGCCTGCGAGGATGCCCGCTGGCGCAGGATCGGGAACCGGTCGAGCGCGGCCTCCACCTTCGGGCGCATCGCGGCTGCCGACCCCAGCGCGACGCCGCCGAGCTCC
>JAJXVA010000269.1 GCA_021782435.1 Pseudomonadota bacterium | reverse complement strand
GGCCGGGAAGAGGTAGCCGGTCTCGACCGCCAGTCGCGCCGCGCCGGCTTCCAGCAGGACGTTGGCGTATTCCTCCACCTCGCAGCCCGGGGTGAAGCGGGCGCGGGTGGCGCCGATCACCCGCGCCGAAGGGCAGAGAGCGAGGCAGAGATCGAGGAAATGGATGCCGAGGTTGAGCAGCGCGCCGCCGCCGGCCTCGGCCTGGCGCAGCATCCAGCCGCAATCTTCGGCGAGGTAGCGGCTGACCGGCCCGCCGATGAAGCGGAACGAGGCCAGCTGCACGGGTCCCGCGATGGCGCGGTGCAGGGCGCTGTCGCGGAAGACGAGCGGGACGGCGGCGAAGAGGGTGCCGGCGTCGCGGGCGAGGCCGGCGACCTCGGCCGCGCCGAGGCCGGCGGGTTTTTCCACCGCGAACGGGACCCTTGCCGCGATGACCCGGCGGACCGAGGCCGCCATGTCGCAGTGCCGCCCGAGCACGAAGACGAAGTCCGGGCGGGCGGTGGCGAGCAGGGCGGCTTCGTCGGGGAAGCCGGGGCAGGCGGCGCGGGCGGCGACGCGCGCGGTCTTGGCCGGGTCCGGGTCGGTGACGCCGGCGATGGTCACCCCTGGCAGGGCGCGGCACGGGTCCAGGTAGAACGGCGTGTGCCAGTGGCCCACGCCCAGGAATGCGACGCGCATTGTCGGCTCTCCCCCAACCCGCCTAGCATTGCCGATAACCCCCGAAGGAGGAACCCATGCCCAAAGGCCTGCTGCTGGTGATGATCGAGGTCGAGCCCGAGCACGAAGCCGATTTCAACCGCTGGTACAACGAGGAACACGTCCCCGAGCGCCTCTCGGTCCCCGGGTTCCTGAACGCTCGCCGCTTCGTCGCCATCGAGGGGGAGCCGAAATACCTGGCCCTCTACGATCTGGAGTCCCCCGAGGTGCTGGAGACGGAGGCCTATACGAAGCTGCTCGCCGGCACGCCGTGGACCAATGCGACGAAGAAGCACTGGATCCGTTCGGTCCGGAACGTTTATCGGGAGATCCCGACCACGCCCTGACCGCTCAGCCCACCAGCACCAGGCGCGCCAGGAAGGTCTCGGCCGAGGCGCGCCAGGAGAACCCCTCGGCGAACGCCCGGCAGGCGGCGCGGTCGATCTCCAGCGCCCCCAGCGCCGCCGCGCGCAGATCGGAGCTCAGCACCCCGACCGGGGCCGCGCCCAGCACGTCGCGCGGGCCGGTGACCGGGAAGGCCGCCACCGGCGTGCCGCAGGCCAGCGCCTCCAGCAGCACCAGCCCGAAGGTGTCGGTGCGGCTGGGGAAGACGAAGACATCCGCCCCGGCATAGGCCGCCGCCAGCGCGGCACCTTCCAGCCGCCCGGCGAAGTGGGCGTCCGGGTAGCGGCGCGCCAGCCGGGGCAGTTGCGGCCCGTCGCCCACCACCAGCTTGGAGCCGGGGAGATCGAGGCGCAGGAACGCCTCGATGTTCTTCTCCACCGCCACCCGGCCGACATAGAGGAAGACCGGGTGCTGTAATCCGAAATCGGTGCCCGGTTGCGGGCGGAACAAGGACGTGTCCACCCCGCGCGACCATGCGACCAGCCCGCCGAAGCCGCGCCCGGCGAGCTCGGCGCGCAGGCTGTCGGTGGCGACCATGGTGGCGGCGGCGGCGCGGTGGAAGCGGCGCAGCCAGGCGTAGCTCGGCCGCAGCGGCATCCCGGTGCGCGCGCGCAGATATTCGGCGAAGCGGGTGTGGAAGGCGGTGGTGAAGCGGGCGCCGGAGCGGCGCGCCCAGCGCCGGGCAGCGAGGCCGAGCGGGCCTTCGGTGGCGATGTGCAGCGCATCGGGGCGGAATTCGGCGATCATGTCGGCGAGCCGCCGCGACGGGCGGAGTGCGAGGCGGATGTCGGGATAGGTGGGGCACGGCAGGGTGCGGAACCGGTCCGGGCCGATCACGTCCACCGTGTGGCCCATCTCGCGCAGCTCGCCCGCGACGGTGGCCAGGGTGCGGACCACGCCGTTGACCTGCGGAAACCACGCATCCGAAACGATCAGGATGCGCCAACCGCCCATGACGGCCCCGTCAGGCAACGCCGGACACGTCCGCTCCGCGCGGCAGGGCGAAGGAGAACCCGCGCCGCGCCGCCCAGTCGATCAGCTCCAGCCGCCCGTCGTGATGTTCCACCAGCGCGGTGCAGCTTTCCACCCAGTCGCCGTCATTCATGTAGAGCACCTCGCCGACGCGGCGCATCTCGGCGTGGTGGATGTGCCCGCAGACCACCCCGTCCAGCCCGCGCCGGCGGGCCTCGCCGGCCAGGGCCACCTCGTAGCGGTCGATCGCCTTGACCGCCTGCTTGACCTGCCGCTTGGCCCAGGCCGAGAGCGACCAGTAGCGATACCCGAGCCGCCGGCGCAGGGCGTTGAACCAGCGGTTGATCACCAGGGCCGCCGTGTAGGCGCCGTCCCCCAGCAGGGCGAGGCCGCGGGCGTAGCGGACCACGCTGTCGAACGCATCGCCGTGGATCACCAGCAGGCGGCGGCCGTCGGCGGTGACGTGGACAGCCTCCCCGGTCACCCGCACGCCGCCCACGGTGAGGCCGCCGGGGGCATCGGTCCAGGCACGGAACATCTCGTCGTGGTTGCCGGGGATGTAGGTGACCTCGGCGCCGCCGCGCGCGTGGCGCAGGATCAGGCGCAGCACCTCGTCATGCCAGGCGTCCCAGTACCAGGACCGGCGCAGGCGCCAG
>JAJXVA010000268.1 GCA_021782435.1 Pseudomonadota bacterium | reverse complement strand
ACCAGGCCGTCGTCGGCTTTGACGCATTGCGACAGCACGCGCTCCTGACGCAATTCGGTCTGGACCCATCGCGCTGGCAGTCGGTGGCGCTCGCCCTCGGCGGCGCACTGGGCATGGCGCTTGCCGTGGGCCTCGCACTTGCGCTGCGCGAACCCGGAAAGCGAGGTGATGCATTGGCAACAGGGTTCCAGCAGCTGGAGCGCCGGTTGACCCGCGCCGGCTGCGTTCGGCGCCCCGGCGAGGCGCCTGTGGCTTATCTGCGACGAGCCGCCTCATCCCTCCTTCCCCCGGCCGCCACCACCTTGCTAACGTTGGCGGGCCGGTTTGCGCAACTGCGTTACGGTGGCACGCAGCCTCCACCTCCCTTAGCCGTCCGTGACTGGGTGAGAAGGGCGAGGGATTTCCGGCCCTGAAGTGTGGTCGAATGGGCTGCGTTGGAGTCGAACCGCATCACGAGGTCATCATGAACACCCGTGTCCTGAATCCTCTGGTCATCGCACTGGGCACCGTGCTGTTGGCTTCCTGCGCGACGGTGCCCAAGGAACTCGCGGGGACTTACGCCGAAATCACCCCGCAGCAGGCCAGCAGCGGGAATGTTTCCGGCTCCTCGGTACGCTGGGGTGGCCAGATCATCCAAACCGAACCCGGCCCCCACGACACCTGCATCTATGTGCTTGGCAAACCGCTGGCCAGTGATGACGCGCGGCCCGAAATGTCCCGCGATTCCACCGGCCGATTCGTCGCCTGCAAGGAAGGTTTCTACGACCCTGAGGTTTACGCCAAAGGCCGGGAAGTGACGGTGACCGGCGTATTGCAGGGCGTCGTGACCCACAAGGTCGGCGATTACGAGTATCCCTACCCGCGCGTCAACGCGGCCGCCATTCACCTTTGGCCGATCCCCGTGGTCTACAACCGCGCCTACAACGCCTGGAACGATCCGTTCTGGGGGCCGGGCTGGGGGGCATGGGGACCTTGGGGCTATGACCCATTCTGGTACGCGCCGCCAGTGATCGTCGTGCGGCCGCCACCCCCGCCTCCTCCACCGCCGCCGCCGAAGGGCTGAGCCCGCTGCAAGCCGTCAGGCCGCGCGTTTCGACCCGCGGCCTGATTGCCCGGGCGTCTCAGGCATCCGGTCCTTGGGCCCGACGGTGACGGTACTCGACCAGCAGGTTGTAGCTCGCCACCAGTGCCGGGAAGGCATTGGAGAGGATGCCGACAGAGTCGTTCTTGCCAAAGACGAAGTAGCTCAGCGTCATGAGGCTGCCGATGATGGACATCCACCAGAATGCGACCGGCATGTGCACGCGTCGTGCCTGGCGGGTTGCATACATCTGCACGAACCATCGACCGGCGAAGAGAATCGTGCCGCCGTAGCCGACCAGTTTCCAGGGCGTGATGATCCACAGGCCGATGTGAAACAGCGTCTGGTTCATCGTCATCACCCCGCCAAAATGCGGATTGTCGCACCGCCGGCGGACAACGAATGCACGCCCCGATGCGCCACGGCTTGCAGTTGTATTAGAAAAGCATGAACAATCGGCGCATGACCGAGACCGTCTGCGACGTACTGGTGGTGGGCGCTGGCCCGGCGGGCGCAAGCGCGGCGCGCCAAGCAGCGCAGGCCGGCGCGAGCGTTCTGTGCGTCGATCGGCGCCATCGCGTGGGCGAACCCGTGCAATGCGCTGAATTCGTGCCGTTGCCGATGCTGCCCTACACGCGCGGTCGCGGCGTGTTGCAACAGGCCATCCGGGGAATGCACACGTTGCTGCCATCCGGACAGGGTCACCAGAGCCCGTTTCCGGGCTTGATGATCGACCGAGGCGCCTTTGATCGTGCCCTGGCCGCGCGCGCCGTGGAAGCCGGCGCGGCCCTTTGGACCGGCGCGCATTTTCAGTCGTGGGACGGCACCTGCGCTGGCATCTGGCGCGATGGCACCCTGCACCGGATCCGATCCCGGCTGCTGATTGGCGCCGACGGACCGCACAGTGACGCGGCGAGGCTGCTGGGCGCACCGCCACAACCCTGCGTCCAGACGCGCCAGTACACCGTTCCATTGGCCAAGGACTACCCGGACACCGACATCTTTCTCGCCGACGATTATCCGGGCGGCTATGGCTGGCTGTTCCCCAAGGGCCGCGTGGCCAATCTCGGCGTCGGCGCCGATCGCGCGCTGGCACGGGATTTGAAGGCACCTCTCGCCGCGCTGCACCAGTCCATGCTGGACCGCGGAATCGTGCGATCGGAAATCCTGGCGCGCACCGGCGGTGCCATCCCGGTCGGCGGCCTGCGAAAGCTCGTCTGGCGCAACGCCGTGCTGGTCGGCGATGCCGCGGGGCTGACGCACCCGATCACTGGCGCAGGGATCGCGGCCGCGGTCCTGAGCGGCGAGTGCGCAGGCAACGCGACCGCGGACTGGTTGGGTGGGCGCACGAACGCACTCGCCGACTATGCGGAGGAAATGCACGAACAGTTCGGCCCCAGCCTGGCGCGCGCCTTGTCCCGCCGCGCGGCGCTGAAATCCATCTGGCATACGCCCCGCGCGCGCGAGGACAGCGTGATGCGCAGTGGGTGGATTGCCTTTGACGACTACTTCAAGGCGCCGCTGGCCGCCGTGGACGCATGATGGGACCGGTCACGAAACAGGCCATCTTCCTCGGTGGCGAGCTCTATCGCTTCGGCGGCTTTCGCGGCAATCATCCCCTGGCCATTCCGCGCGTCGCGGCCGTGCTCG
>JAJXVA010000267.1 GCA_021782435.1 Pseudomonadota bacterium | reverse complement strand
GATGGTGGCATGGGCGCGCTGTTCCCCGGGGCCGTAGGGATCGCGGGAGATGCCGGGCGCGTCGGCGCCGTCGGCGGCGAGCCGGTCGAACAGGCGGACGGCGCGGTCGCGCTGGGCGAGGACGGCGGCGCGGAGGGCGGCGGGGCTGGGCATCGGGCGGCTCCTCGGCGCCGCCCGGGATGGGGAAGATCGGCGGGGCGGTTCAGGGGCGCGAGTCTGACCCGGGATGCGCGGCCTCGGCAAGCTCCGAGAGCTGGGGGAAGCGGGCGCGGCGGATGCGGCGCAGCAGGGTCATGAGCTCGTGCTCGGAGACCCCGTCGCTTTCCATCACCAGCCGGGTCAGCGGGTCGCGCAGGATCTCGCGCGGATGGCAGCGGGCCGGGGTGGGCCGGGGGACTGCCACGGTCGAAATCGCGTTCATCGGGGCCTCCGTCGGGTGCGTGGGGGCCAATCTGAGCGGCGAACTGTGGCAGAGACGTGCCCGCGGTGTGACGATTTGTCGCCATATCGGGGAAAACGGATTGATAATCCGTCAGAATCCGGCAAGGGCCGTCAGGCGGGGGTCAGATGTTCCTGCAACCGCGGCATCAGCTCCACCAGGTTGCAGGGGCGGTGCCGGTTGTCGAGCTGGAAGACCAGGATGTCGTCCCAGGCATCCTTCACCGCCCCGGTGCTGCCCGGCAGGGCGAACAGGTAGGTGCCGCCCGCCACCCCGCCGAGGGCGCGCGACTGCATGGTGGAGGTGCCGATCTTGGCGTAGCTCAGCATCCGGAACAGCTCGCCGAAGCCCTCGATCCGCTTTTCCAGCACCCGATCGAAGGCTTCCGGGGTGACGTCGCGCCCGGTGATGCCGGTGCCGCCGGTGGTGACGACCACGTCGATCGCGGGATCGGCGATCCAGCCGCGCAGCCGGGTCTCGATCGCCCCGGCATCGTCCTTGCTGATCGCGCGGTCGGCCAGGACGTGGCCGGCCGCGACGATGCGGTCGGCCAGGGCCTGGCCGGAGGTGTCATTGGCCAGGCCGCGGGTGTCGGAGACGGTCAGCACGGCGATGCGGACCGGCAGGAACGGGCGGGATTCGTCGATGCGGGCCATCGGGGAGCCTCCGGGTCGGCTCAGTTCCATAGCACATTGGCGGGCGACGGCGGCAGGGTGCCCCGCTCCACCTGCGTCACCACCTCGGTCAGCCGCGCATGGGTGGGCGCCGGCACCCCGGCCGCCGCGCCGCGCTCGGCGATGAAGCCGTTCATGAACTCGATCTCGGTGCGCCGGCCCTTGGCCATGTCCTGCGCCATCGAGGGGCGCTGGAGGTCGCTGCGCGCCGCGCCGCTGGTGCCGGCCAGCATCAGCCGCTCGACCTCGGCCATCGCCGCGCCGTCGCCGGCATCGGCGCGGTCGAGCAGATCGGGATCGAGCGCCCCCACCTTGCCCACCCGGAACCCGAGCGCCCGGCCGACCCGCACCGATTCGGCGCCGAGGCGGATGCAGACCCGGCGCACCGCGTCATGGCCGTCGCGCGCGTTGCCGCCCATGCCGGTCGCTGCCGAGACGCCGTTGCGCATCCCGTTCACGCAGAGCTTGGTCCAGCGCTCGCCCCAGAGATCGTCGGTGGCGTGGGTCTCATCGACGTCGTTCAGGATCGCCGCGATGGCGCGGGCGCGCGGGGTGATGCGCCCGCTCGGCTCGCCCACGTAGAGGCAGGTCTGGCCGGGGCGGCGGGCCATGGTGCGGCGGATATGGGCGGGTTCGTAGAGATCGAGCGCGAGGCCGCCGGTCACCACCGTGCCCATGGTGCGGCCCCAGCCGGCCAGGGCGGCGATGCGCTCCTCGTTGATGCAGTTCTGCAAGGACACCACCACCCCGGAGGCCGCCAGGTACTGGGCGATCATCACCGTGGCCCATTCGGTGTCGTAGGATTTCACGGCGACGAAGGCGATGTCGATGGGCCGCCCCTTGGCCAGGGACTGAAGCTCGGTCAGGTGCAGGGCCGGCACCGCGACGGTGCGGGATTCCGCGGCGGTCATACCCGAGAGCACCATGCCGCCGGCGCGGATCGCCGCGATGTGCTCGGGCCAGGGGTCGATCAAGGTCACGTCATGTCCGGCGGCGGCGAGGCCGCTGCCCACGTAGCCGCCGACCGCACCGGCCCCGATCACCGCGATCCTGGGTTTCATCCGCGTCCCCTCCATTGCTGCCGGCGCAGTCTGCGGGGCGGCGGGCACGGCCGCAACCGGGGGGTTTTCTTCGCCGCCGGCCGTGCCTATATCTGGCGCGCCGGCTTGCCGGCTATGGTGATAAACGGTGTGTGGAATAAGCGTTGTGGACCCGGGGGCAGTACCCGGCGCCTCCACCATTTCCCCGGCGACGGGTGCATGGGGGCGAAACAGGCTCGACACGCGCGGTAAAGACCCATCTTTTGCCCGGCATGGTTCCGCCGTTATCGGGCCGTATCACAAGTGCCAATGACAACATGGCGCTCGCTGTCGCTGCGTAAGCGATAAGCGCGGTCCGGGGGGCACCGGGCAACAGAAGCCCCCCAACCGCCTCCGCGGGGCTCGCCAGACGCGCACCCCGCGCCTATTTTCCGGCCGATGTCAGACCCGACCCCACCGCAGGTGGAAAGCCTGCTGCCGTATGACGACTGGACCGAGGCGGCGATGCGCCAGGTCATGGTCCGCGCGCTCGCCCATGTCGCCGCCGAGGGGCTTCCCGGCGAGCATCATTTCTTTTTCA
>JAJXVA010000266.1 GCA_021782435.1 Pseudomonadota bacterium | reverse complement strand
GCCTGGCTCCACCATCCCCCATCCTGGGCTCGTGTGGTGACCTATACCGTCAAAGAGATATTTCTGACCTTGCAGGGCGAGGGGCGCCATGCCGGGCGTGTGGCGGTGTTTTGTCGGTTTGCCGGGTGCAATTTGTGGTCGGGGCGGGAGGCGGACCGGGAGGCGGCGGTGTGCCGGTTCTGTGATACCGAGTTCGTCGGCACGGATGGGCCGGGGGGCGGGAAGTTTGCCGCGGCCGATGCGCTGGCCGATGCGGTGGCGGCGTGCTGGGGGACGGGCGAGGCGCACCGGGCGGTGGTGTTGACCGGCGGCGAGCCAGGCTTGCAGGTGGATGACGCGCTGCTCGCGGCGCTGCGCGCACGGGGGTTCTGGGTGGCGATGGAGACCAATGGCACGGTGGCCTTGCCGGCGGGGATCGATTTCGTGTGTGTGAGCCCGAAGGCGGGGGCGGCGTTGGTGGTGCGGCGGGGCGACGAGTTGAAGCTGGCGTTTCCGCAGGAGGGGGTTGATCCGGCGGCGTTTGCCGGGATGGCGTTCGGGAGTTTTCGCCTGCAGCCGATCGATGGGCCGGACTTGGCCGAGAATACGGCGGCGGCGATCGCGTATTGCCTGAGCCATCCGCAATGGCGGCTTTCGGTGCAGACACATAAGATGGTGGGCTTGCGCTGATGTGGGAGTTGAGCCGGAGTTTCGGGTTCGAGGCGGCGCATACGCTTGCGCGCGCGGTGGCGCGGGAGGCGAGTTTGCGGGTGCATGGGCATAGTTACCGGGCCGAGGTGACGCTGCGCGGCGTGCCGGATGCGAGGGGCATGGTGGTGGATCTGGGCGTGTTTGCCGAGAAGCTGGCGGCGGTGCGGGCGGCGCTGGACCATCGGATGCTCGATGAGGTGCCGGGGCTGGCGCCGGCGACGCTCGAGAATCTGGCGGCGTATATCTGGCGGGCGCTGGCCGAGGACATGCCGCAGTTGGCGCGGGTGAGTGTGCATCGGGATTCGCTGCAGGAGACCTGCACGTATTTTGGCCCGGCGCCATGAGCGGGGCGGAGGACGGCGCGCTGGTGCTGTTTTCGGGTGGGCAGGACAGTGCCACCTGCCTCGCCTGGGCGCTGGCGCGGTTTGGCCGGGTGGAAACCGTGGGCTTCGATTACGGGCAGCGGCACCGGATCGAGCTCGCGTGCCGGGCGGGGTTGCGCGACGGCATGGCGGCGCTGCGGCCGGATTGGGCGGGACGGTTGGGCGCCGACCATGTGCTGGACGCGGGGGTGCTGCGGGGACTTTCGGGCTCGGCGCTGGTGAGTGCTGCGGAAATTACCGCGCCAGAGGGGCAGTTGCCGAGTACTTTCGTGCCGGGGCGGAATTTGCTGTTCGGCACGCTGGCGGCGGCGGTGGCTTATGGGCGCGGCCTGCGGCACCTGGTGCTGGGCGTGTGCGAGACCGATTATTCCGGCTATCCGGATTGCCGGGACGACACGATGAAGGCGCTGCAGGTGGCGCTCAATCTCGGCATGGACGCGCGGTTCGTTTTGCATACGCCGCTGATGTTCGTCGACAAGGCGGGGACCTGGGCGATGGCGGCGGCGCTGGGGGGCGCGGCGCTGGTTGAGCTGATACGGGTGGAAAGCCATAGCTGCTACGAGGGTGACCGGACGGTGCTGCGGGAATTCGGGTATGGGTGCGGTTCGTGCCCGGCCTGTGAATTGCGGGCCAGGGGATTTGCCGCGTATCGGCGGCTGGCGGCCGCGTGAAACGTCGGCTGCGGGAAATAAGGCTGCCGCTCGCGCATGACGCGCAGGCCTTGCGCGTGGCGGTGTGCCAGCAGATCGGGGTGAGTGACGCGGAACTGCTTGCGCTGCATGTGGCGCGGCGCGGGGTGGATGCGCGCAAGGCGCCGCGGATTTACGCGGTTTATACCTTGGATGTGGAACTGGCCGAGGCGGCGGATGCGCGGCTGGATTTGCCGGCGGCGCCGGATACGCGCTACCGGCCGGTGGGGCATGTGGCCGGGGGCGCGGCGGCGCGGCCGGTGGTGGTGGGCACCGGGCCGTGCGGCGTGTTCGCGGCGCTGGCGCTTGCGGAAGCGGGGCTGCGGCCGATTATTCTCGAGCGCGGCAAGATGGTGCGGCCGCGCACCGTGGACACGTTCCGGCTGTGGCGGCAGGGTGTGCTGGACCCGGAGAGCAATGTGCAGTTCGGCGAGGGTGGCGCGGGCACGTTCTCGGACGGGAAATTATACAGCCAGATCCGCGACCCGAAACATTATGGCCGGCGGGTGCTGGAAGTGTTTGCCGAGGCTGGGGCGCCGGAGGAGATTTTGTTCGTGAGCCGGCCGCATATCGGCACGTTCCGGCTGGTTTCGATGCTGGAAAAACTGCGCGCGCGGATCGAGGCGCTGGGCGGGGAATACCGGTTCGAGACCCGGGTTGATGATATTCTGCGCGAGCAGGGCGCGGTGCGCGGGGTGGTGCTGGCGAACGGCGCGACGATCGAGACCCGGCACGTGGTGCTGGCGGTGGGGCATTCGGCGCGCGACACGTTCGCGATGCTGGACGCGCGCGGGGTGGCGATGGTGGCCAAGCCGTTCTCGATCGGGGTGCGGATTGAGCACCCGCAGCGGATGATCGACGCGGCGCGCTACAAGGGCGAGGCGAGCGCGCGGGAGGCGCTGGGGGCGGCGGATTACCGGCTGGTGCACCATGCGCGGAACGGGCGCACGGTTTACAGTTTCTGCATGTGCCCGGGCGGCACGGTGG
>JAJXVA010000053.1:8174-12736 GCA_021782435.1 Pseudomonadota bacterium | reverse complement strand
CTGAAAGCAGGAACAGGTCACTCATACGGGGCACCTCCGCCACCTCAGAATCACCCATCACCGCGTCGGCGCAAGGATTTTAATGGGTCCTGAGCCTAGCAATGCGCCGGCCGGTGGCGCCACCACCCCGGTGCAAACCGCCCTGGTGGCCAGGGCTACCGATGCCACCGTGCCGCGCTACCGCCCGCACATCAGCATGGCCGAATCCCAGCTTGACCAAGCCGGCATGCAGATGCGGGCGAATTGGGAATGCAATTACGCTATCGGCCGCAGCACGGAAGCCGAAATTACTGTGCAAGGCTTCCGCCAGACGCCAGCCGGCGCGCTTTGGTGGGATAACCTGCTGACCACCGTCAATGCGCCCTACCTGCAAGTGCAGCAGGACCTGCTATTGGCGAAAATCTCAATGACGCTTTCACCGGAAAGCGGCCGGCTGACAAAGCTGACCCTCGGCCCGATCGAGGGTTACACGCCCAGCCCTGGCCAGGTGAAAATCCATGCCAAACACGCCCGCGCGGGCGCTTCACCCGACTGGAATGCCGATGGCGGCGCCGGCGGCATCGCCAGCGGCATCATCCGCGCATGACACCGGACGCTGGCGAAGTCTCGCGGATGCTCGCCGCCTGCATCGAGGCGCTGGCCCGCGAGCTGCTACCCGCCGGCCGGCGGCAGGGCGCGGAATTTGTGGCACCCTCGCCCTGGGGCGGATCGAAGCGCGGGCTTTCGGTCCGGTTGACCGGGAATAAAGCCGGGGTGTGGGCGGATTTCAGCGGCGATCGGCGCGGCGATGCGCTGGACCTGGTGGCATCGGTGCAATTCGGTGGCGATCGGGGCGCCGCCTTGCGCTGGGCACGCGCCTGGCTGGGGCTGGCCAGTGGCGTTGCGCCACCGGCCGCATTGCCACCACCCCAACCCGCCGCGCCGGCCGCCGAGGGCGAGGATATCGAACAGGAACGGCGCCGCCGGCGGGGTTTGCGCCTGTTTTTGGAAGCCAAACCCCTGCCCGGCACGCCGGCCGAGGCATATTTGCTCGGCCGCGGCATCAATTTGCGCAGCCTGGGCCGCGCGCCAGGCGCGATGCGGTTTCATCCCGCCTTGTGGAACACCGAAGCCCAGGCACGCCTGCCTTGCCTGGTGGCCGCCATCACCAACCCCGCTGGCGGTGGTTTCCAGGCCCTGCATCGCACCTGGATCGGCCAGAATCAGGCCGGAAACTGGCAAAAGGCGGCGCTGAACACGCCCAAAATGGCGCTGGGCGGCTTTGCCGGTGGGGTGATTGCCCTGTGGCGTGGCGCATCCGGCAAGCCGCTGGCCAAGGCACCGGCCGATGACGTGACCGTGCTGACCGAGGGCATAGAAAACGCCCTGTCGGTGGCCATCGCCTGCCCGCAATATCGGGTGCTGGCCGTGGTTTCGGTGGGGAATTTCAGCCGAATTTCCCTGCCGCCGGCCCTGATGGACCTGATTGTGGCCGCCGATGCTGACGCGCCAGGTTCAGCCGCTGCCGCCGCACTGGACCGGGGCGTCGCCAGGCTGATGGAAGAAGGCCGCAGCGTGCGCATTGCCCGCGCCGGCGCGGGGCGTGACTTCAACGATCTTCTGCGCGGGGCGGCATGAGCGGTCGCAAGGGCAAGGACGATGTGGCGGACGCCATAGGTGGTGCCGCGCCGGCCGCGCCGCCACCGCCGGCCCACCTAGCCCGCGTGCTGCGCAATTTCATCGCGGATGGTGCTGGCATTTGGCGGCGGGGTGATGCCGGGCCAGATGGCGAGCAGCGCCGCGATTGGGTTTCCGACCCAGTCGAATTGCTGACCGAAACCCGCGATGCTGATGGCAAAAACTGGGGTCTGCTGCTGCGCTGGCGCGACCGTGACGGGCGGCAGCATGAGGAAATTGTCCCGCGCGAATGGTTGGACGCAGAGGGCACCACCTTGCGCGCCATGCTGGCGGCCGGCGGGCTGACGCTAAGCCCGCGCCCGGAAGCCAAAAAGAATCTGGTCGCCTATCTGAGTGCGTTATGCGGGCAGAGGCGCGCCACCGTGGTGGAAACCGGTGGGTGGCACGACATTGCCGGCCGGCGCGTGTTCATGCTGGGCGGTAATGCGCTGGGCGTGCCCGGTGGCGCGGTGCTGCTGGCACCGGCGGCGCGCGATGACGGGGTGTTCCAGCAGGCCGGCACGCTGGAAAGCTGGCGCGGTGCAGTGGCGGCGCGCGCCATTGGCAATTCCCGCCTGGTGCTGGCCATTTCCGCCGCCTTCGCGGCGCCGCTGCTGCACCTGCTGGGGGAGGATGGTTTCGGGGTGCATTTTCAGGGCAAAAGCAGGGCCGGCAAAACCACGCTGCTGCGCGCTGCCGCCAGCGCCGCCGGTGGCAGTGTTGCGCAAGGTGCTGCCGGTTTCGTGCGCGCCTGGCGGGCCACCGGCAACGGGCTCGAAAGTGTCGCCGGCCAGCATTGCGACTGCCTGTTGACACTCGATGAGATCGGCCAGGTGGATGAGCGCGAGCTGGGCGGCATCGCCGATATGCTGGCCAACGGCCAGGGCAAGGCGCGCGCCACGCGCCAGGGCACCGCCCGCGCACCGCTGCGCTGGCGCACCCTGTTCCTCTCGACGGGCGAAATATCACTGGCGCAAGCCATCACCGAAGGGCGGCGCACGGTGCGCGCCGGCATGGCGGTGCGCATGTTGGACATACCGGCCGAACCGCGCCGCGGCAGCGGCGCCTTCGAGGTATGGTCAATCGATGGTGGCGCGGCCGAGCTGGCGCGCGCGCTGGCCGAGGCAGCGCGGCAGAATTTCGGCACCGCCCTGCCGGTGTTCCTGGCAAAGTTGCTCGCTGAACTGGGCCAGGATGCCGAGGGCTACGTGAAGGCGGCAGACGTTGGCCGCCTGGCCGAACAATGGGCACCGGCGGGCTGCGATGCCCAGGTTCGCAGCGTGGCGCGGCGCCTGGCGCTGATTGCCGTCGCCGGCGAGGAAGCCAGCGAATGGGAAATTACCGGCTGGCCGCGAGGCGAGGCCACGCGAGCGGCGAAAATTTGCTTCGATGACTGGCTGCGCGAACGTGGCGGCGCTGGCGCGGCCGAGGATATGCAAGCCGTGGCACAATTCCGCGCTTTCATCTCGACGCACGGGTCAGCTCGTTTTACGGACTGGATACCGGCGCGCGAACGCGAGGCGATGAACCACGACGAAATCGCCACCGATCGGCCCACCGACACCCTGTCACCGGAGCGCATGCGCATCCTGAATCGCGCCGGCTGGCGGCGGAAAGACCCAGCGCCACATGGCGGCGAGGTCTGGACCTACTTTCTGACGGCCGAGGGCATGCGCGACGCGCTGACCGGTTTGAGTTTCCGTGATGCCGTGACGGTGCTGCTGCGCGAAGGGCTGCTGGTGCCGGCGGGCACCAAGCCCAGCAAGCCTTACTCGGTGCCTGGCTGGGGCAGTGTGCGACTGTATCAAGTGGCGCCGGACGTGCTGGCCGATGCCGACCAGTATGGCTGAACCGGCGTCCGGCACGTGCGGCGGCTGCTGGCGGAAGCTGGCGGCGGCGGAAAGCAAGGCTTCCGCCTGACCGCCTCGCCGGCGGCGGTTTGTCGCAATAGGGCAAGCCCATGTGAGACGCACGCGCCAACCCTGAAATTGTCTCATACACGTTCAAATTGACTTTTGAGACGTTCTGTCTTTCTATGTCCAAGAACCTAGTGAGACTGATGACGCCATGTTGATCGGATATGCCCGGACTAGCACCGCCGACCAAACCGCCGGCTTGGCCGCGCAAGAGCGCGACCTGCGCGCCGGCGGGTGCGAGCGGATTTTCGCTGAACAGGTTTCGAGTGTCGCCCAACGCGCGAAGCTCGATGAGTGCCTGCGGTTCGTCCGTGATGGCGATGTGCTGGTTGTCACCAAGCCCGACCGACTGGCCCGCAGCACGGCGGAATTGCTGACGATCGAGCGCGACCTGTCAGCGCGCGGCGTCGGCCTGATCGTTTTTTCTATGGGAGGCGAGCGGCTGGATACGCGCAACCCGACCGCAAAGCTGATGCTCACAATCCTTGCCGGCGTTGCAACCTGGGAGCGCGAAATCATGCTGGAACGCCAGCGCGAGGGCATCGCCAAAGCCAAGGCGGCCGGTGCCTATAAAGGCCGCAAGCCAACAGCGCGCGCCCAGTCCGCGGAGATCGCGCGGTTGCGCGCCGGCGGCATGAAGCCGGCCGCCATTGCTGCCCAGCTCGGCGTGAGCCGCGCCAGCGTCTACCGCGTCATCGGCACCGCGCCGGCGGCATAAGCATCGGCCAGCGGCGGCGACCATCGGCCGAGGCCAAGGCCGCAAAGGTTTCGCTACTATTACCAGTAATAACAAATAATACCGGATTGCCGGTGGTTTCGCGGCGTGGCCGGTGCCGCCGGTGGGGCGGCATGGACGCAAGATTATTTCCCGCGCATGTCCATAGTAATGCAAAAATCGCATGGCTTACAGTGACGAATATCGGGTGAATTTGGCCCGCAACGGCGGTGGATGGCTGATGGCACCGCAGCAAGTCACAGATCTCACTGCAT
>JAJXVA010000053.1:0-8164 GCA_021782435.1 Pseudomonadota bacterium | reverse complement strand
CCGGCGCTTGGTTTGTGACATTATGACAAAACCGACCCGCGAGGTGACACGCCGTGTCACAGATATTTCCCAGCAATATCAATTTGTTAATTACAAAATTACAAAATTACACATGTGACACGTTTTTTCGGCAAGCGTGGAAGTCAGGCCAGTGCGACCGGGTCATGCCGTATGCGCTGCACGCATGGCGCACGCAAGAATGTTACTTGGCATCGGTTCTTCGCGCCGGCAGGCCGGCGACCGATCGAGCTGCATCTGGCGGCCCAGCCAAGGAACTACGCCTGCATTGCCGCGGGTCCTTCCTGGCCATATCGCGTTCCACGGGTATTTCGCGCCGCGGTTGGACACTCAGTTTCGCCAACCTGAAATCCGCTGCACGTTGTCATCCGCATTGGCATCGAGCGCGATGCGATCGGAGCCTCGGCACTGCGAGTCCGCAGCGAGTCCGCAGCACATTGTGGGCATCACCGTCTTGGCCCGCTAACTATTTGAAAAACCTGGTGCCGACACTCGGATTTGAACCGAGGACCTACTGATTACGAATCAGTTGCTCTACCCCTGAGCTATGTCGGCGCCGGGCCGCGCCGCTATACGCAACTCCCGCCAGCCCGGCAATACATCCCGCTGCCGGTCCCACGTCCGGGCTTGGGCCCGCGCCGGCCCCGTGTCAGACTTCGCGCGTGCTAGAAAGCGTCCCCCCCGCTCCCCAGGCCACCACCCTCCCATCGCCCGCGCGCCGGGTCATGGCCTGCTTCAATTGCGGCCTGTTTCATGCCGTGCCGCCGCTCCTGCCCGGTCAGCGCGTGCGCTGCCGCCGCTGTCGTGGTGTCGTTGCCGTCCGCCGCCGCAACGCCATCGCCCGCACGCTGGCCTGGGGCACCGCCGCCCTCATCATGTTCGCGGTTACCCTGACGCTACCCTTCATGCGAATCGAGCTTTACGGCCGCGCCCACCAGATGGTCCTCATCAACGGCCCGGATACGCTCGATGCCGATGGGCTGTGGGCGCTGGGCCTGCTGATTTTCTTCCTCACCATCGCCGCCCCGGCCATCCGCATCGCCGGTCTCACCTTCGTTACCTTCGGGTTGCGCCGCCGCCATCCGCCGCGCCACCTCTGGCTCATTCTGCGCCTCGCGGAGAAACTGCGCGTCTGGTCGATGGTCGAGGTCTATCTGCTTGGCGCCTTCGTTGCCTACACCAAGCTGATCGACCTCGCCGATGTCGGCGTCCTCACCGCTGGCTACTCGCTCGCCGCCCTCATGCTGCTGCAAGCCATCACCGAATTCAGTTTCGACCGCGAAGCCACCTGGCAGGCGCTAGAACACGCCGGCGCCGTGTTCGACCCCGTGCGCCTTAGCGCCACCCTCGGCCGCTGCCTCGCGCCCCACACGAAGTCGGACAACATGCTCGGTTGCCTAACCTGTGGGGCCACCGTGCTCGGCACCGACGGCGCCATCTGCCCGCGCTGCGGCGCGACCGTCCATGCCCGCAAGCCCCACGCCATTTCGCGCGCCGCCGCCCTGCTCGTCGCCGCCGCCATTCTCTACATTCCGGCCAACGTCTTCCCCATTCTCACCGCCATCGAACTCGGCCGCGGTCAGCCCTCCACCATCCTCGGCGGCGTGCAGGAGCTGCTCGGCGCCCACATGTATCCGCTCGCAGCCCTCGTCTTTTTCGCCTCCATTGTCGTGCCCGCGGTCAAGGTGCTCGGCCTCGGCCTGGTGCTGCAAACCACCCATGCCCGGGTCCGCCGCCGCGTGCGCGACCGCGTCATCCTCTTTCACGTCGTCGAGGCCATCGGCCGATGGTCCATGATCGACATGTTCATGCTCTCCATCCTCGTCGGTCTCGTCCAACTCGGCTTCGTCGCCACCGTCACCCCCGGCGCCGGCGCTCTTGCGTTCGCCGCCGTGGTCGTGCTGACCATGCTCGCCGCCATGGTATTCGACCCCCGCCTGATCTGGGATGCCGCGCTGGGCGCGCGGTCATGAGCGGCAGTGCCGCCCCGCCGGAACCGCCATCGGGGTCCGCCGGTCCCGTCGTGCCCGCTTTCCCCGAGCCCGATCGCGGCTTTTCTCTGGTCTGGCTGGTGCCCATCGTCGCCCTGCTCATCGGCGGCTGGCTGGTGTTCCGCTTCCTCACCCAGGAAGGCCCGATGGTCACCCTGATCTTCTCGACCGCCGATGGCATCACCGCCGGCCAAACCCAGATCCGCCACAAGGCCGTCGCCCTCGGCCTCGTCAAATCCGTCACCCTCACCCACGACATGACGCATGTCATCGTCCGCGCCCGCATGCGCCGCAGCGCCGAGCCCGCGCTGACCACCCATGCCCGCTTCTGGGTCGTCCGCCCCCGCTTCACGCCCGGCAATATCTCCGGCCTCAACACCATTCTTGCCGGCAGTTTCATCGAACTCGACCCCGGCATGACCCGCGGCAAACCCAGCACCGATTTCACCGGCCTCGAAACCCCGCCCCCCATCCGCTCGGACGAACCCGGCCGTACCTTCATCCTCCTCGCCGACCGGCTCGGCGCCATCAATATCGGCTCCGGTATCTTCTACCGTGATCTCCAGGTCGGTGAGGTGCTAGGCTACAAGGTCGGTAAGCCCGGCCATCCCGTCACCATCTTCGCCTTCATCCGCGCCCCGTATGACACTACGGTGCATGAAGGAAGTTTCTTCTGGAACGTCTCCGGCCTCTCCATCAATACCGGCGCGGGCGGCCTGCAGGTGCAAATCCAGTCGCTGCAAACCGTGCTCGCCGGCGGCATCGCCTTTACCACCCCTTATGAAGCGCTGCGTACCCCGCTCGCCCCCGATCACGCCGAATTCACCCTCTTCCAGGACCGTGCCGCCGCCACCTCGTCGCATTACACCGAGCGCGTGCATTTCCTGGTTCACGTCAAAAGCTCGGTGCGCGGCCTCGCGGTCGGCTCGCCGGTCACGCTCTACGGCATCCAGGTCGGCGTCGTCTCCAGCGTCGCCCTCTACATCAATCCCGATACCAACCGGGTCGAGGTCGAGGTTCAGATCGAGCTCGAGCCCGGCCGCCTGCCCAACATGGGCCCCATACCGTCCCCCCAGAAAGTCGTCGATGGCGTCAGCCATTTCGTCAACCACGGCCTGCGCGCGCAGATGCGCACCGCCAATTTTCTCACCGGACAGATGGAACTCGCGCTCGATTTCTTTCCCAACGCCGAGCCCGCCTCCGTCACCGTCGAAAACGGCGAGCACGTCCTACCCTCGGTGCCCACCGATCTCGAGGATATCCAGCGCAACCTCAGCGATGTCAGCCGTCGCCTCGCGCGCATTCCCTTCGACCAGATGGCGAGCCACCTCGACCAGGTCATTGTCAGCCTCGATGGCGCCATCTCCGGGCCCGCCCTCAAGCAATCCGTGACCGACCTCGCCGCCAGCCTCCGCCAACTTCGCCAACTCACCACCAGCCTCGCCCAGAACGCCGAGCCGGCCCTAAAAAAACTCCCCGCCATCGCCAATGGCCTGCAGGCCGACATCTCCCAGACCGGCGCTCTGCTCGCCGGCATGAACGCCGGCCCCGCCGCCAACTCGGCCATCGCGCGTGATCTCTCCCGCACCCTCGATCAAGCCGCCGCCGCGCTGCGCTCGGTCCGCGCCCTTGCCGATTATCTCCACAACCACCCCGCGGCTCTGCTTCGCGGCCGCGCCACCGGGGCCTCACCATGACCCGTCCCGCCCTCACCCTGCTGCTGCTCGCCACCCTCGGCGCCTGCGCCACCCCCGATCCCACGCTTTACACGCTCGACCGCGTCGCCCCCGCGAGCCCAATCCCAGCCTCCCAAGGCGAGGCCATCGCACTCCATCGTATCGCCATCCCCGATTATGCCGACCGCCCCCAGATCGTGCGCGCCACGGATCGGGTCCGGGTCGAAAAATACCCCAACGCCCACTGGGCCGGCGCGCTCGATACGCTGCTCACCAGCGCCCTCGCCGCCGATCTGCGCGCCACCCTACCCGGCGCCACCATCATCGATACCACCGGCCCCATCCCCGCTCCCGCCAACGCCATCCCGCTTTCCGTGCAAATCACCCGGCTCGGCACCACCAAGGCCGGCGCGGCCGTCCTGATCGCCGAATACACGCTCGGCACCGGCCAGCCACCGCGCACGCTGCGCCTGCACGCCCCCATGGCCACCGACAGCGCCTATGCCTACGCCACTGCCATCGATGCCATGCTCGGCACCCTCGCCACCCGCATCGCGCAGGCAACCATCCCGGCCCGATAGCCCCACCCGACCGCGTGCCCTCCATGGAAATTCATGCAGCGAGACACGCTGTTTTCTCGTGCGCGGAAAAACCGGAAGGCCAACATCGGCAGGGTGTCGCGCCTGCAGCAGCAACGTCGCGGCGGTCAGCCGGAAAGTAACCGCTTCAATGGTTTTCCCTGCCGTCGCACCCGTTTCCAACCCTCGGTAATTTCAGCCATCACCGCCGCCTCGTCCGCTCGCGCCCAGGCCGCCAGAAGGTGCGCGCCGGGCCCGGCTTCCCCGGCCAGGTCCATCGCCAGCGCCGAGGCCCGCGTCCGATCATTGGCAACGCCCAGCGCGTGCTGCAGGCGCCGGCAATCCCGGAGAAAGTTCCGCGGCACCCCGGGCAACCCCAGCCCCGCCACGAAACTCGCTCCATAAATGAATTTCTTCAGCGCCTTGCGGGCCTCGTGCCGCAAGGTCGGGGTAAGGTCGGGCAGGTCGCCGGCCGCCCGCAGGAATTTCCGGAAGCGCCGCGACAGCAGCTCAGGCGCCAGGTCCTCCAGTCGCCCCCGCATCAGCCCTGGCGCCTCCGCAAGTCGGGCCCGGTGCAAAGCCAGCCGGGTGGTGGCGCCAGCTTCGAGCCGCGCCGCCACGGCGGCCCGCGCCGCGCCGCGCCGCGTCTCCGCCGTTGCCAGCAGCGCCGCGCGCACCGCCTCGTGTTCCGCCGCCGCCAGTCCCGCCGCCACGCTCACGCCGCAAAACACATCCCAATCCCGCGCAACCCCCAGCGCCCGCCCCAAATCGCGTAGCCCCGCCATCAGTGGCGCTGTGGTCGTCCCGTCCAGCAACGGCCCGAACAGCGCCAAGGCCGCCCGCAACCACCGCGTCGCCACCCGCATCTGGTGCACCCCCTCCGGCACGCCCACCCGCGCCGCCGCCCAGTTCCCCACCAGCAGGCCAAGCCCCGCGCGCAGCATCTCGGCCAACCCGTCCGCCACCGAAATTCCCGGGCTCAGCGTCGGCATCACCAGCGCGCTTGGCGCCGGCATCTCGCCCAGCGCCAGCCGCCAGCCGCGATCCGGCTTGCTTTCGGGCTCCAGCCGCAAATCCCGTTCCGCGCACAGCGATGCCGCCAGGTCCAGCAATGCCGCCTCGCTTCCCGCCGCCAACTCGAGTTCCAGTTCCGCGATCGGCCATCGGCCGGTGGCCGCGGTTATCTCGCCGTAGTCCAGCGCCACCATCACCCGGCTCCCCGGCTTCGGTGTCGCCACGCCGCTTTCGCGCACCACCCGGGTCTCGAACACCTGCATCAGTGGCGCGCCATCCCACGCCAAACCCGCCGGTGTCGCTGCCAGCCAGGTCGGCTCCGGTGCCAGCCCCGGCACCTCCCAGGACCATTCTCCGCGCACTCCCATCACCCCGCCCGGCGCCGCGCGGGTTTTCAGCGTCTGCACGAACCGTCCTGCTTCCGCCCGCACCCGCAGCGTAAATCCCGCGCCCGCCAGCGCCCGCCCCTTGGTATCGAAGTAAACCGCGTGCAGCACCTGCCCGGGCCCAAGCCTTGGCAGCATCGAAGTGGCCCGCACCCGCTCCAATCGCCCGGGCGCAAACGCCAGCTTGAGCTCGCTCTCGCGCGGCGTCATCTCATGCCGGCACGCCCGCCCCCGTCAGCGCCGGCCACGCCTCCAGCCGCGCCAGCGCCGCCTCCAGCACCTCGGGCCGCTTGCAGAACGCAAACCGCACGAAGCCCATCGGCGGGTCCGCCGCGTAGAACGCCGAAACCGGTATCGCCGTCACCCGCGCCTCCTCGGTCATCCTCCGGCAGAAGGCGTCATCGGCCATATCCGCGATCCGCCCGTAGCCCGCGGTCAGAAAATACGTCGCGGCGCTCGGCAGTACCTCGAACCCCAGCCGCGTCAGCCCCGCCGCCAGCAAATCCCGCCGCGCCGCCAATTCCCCCGCCAGCCCCGCGAAATAGGCGTCCGGCATCGCCAATCCTTCCGCCACCGCCAGTTGCAGCGCCGGCGGGCTGGTAAACGTCAGGTTCTGATGGGCCTTCGCCACCAGCCCCATCAGCCGCGCCGGTCCCGAAACATACCCGATCTTCCAGCCTGTGAACGAAAATGTCTTGCCCGCGCTGCCAATCCTCAGGCAGCGCTCCCGCATCCCCGGCCGCGTCATCAGCGGCACGTGGCACGCGCCATCGAACACCAGGTGCTCGTATACCTCGTCACAAATCGCGTAGGCGTCGTGCGCCGCAAGCAAACCCGCGATCGCGTCCAACTCCGCTACGCTGAACACCTTGCCGTTCGGGTTCATCGGCGTGTTCAGCACCATCGCCTTGGTCCGCGGGCCGAACGCCGCCGCCAGCGCCGTCAGATCCAGCCGCCATTCCGGCGGGTTCAGCCGCACGATCCGCGGCACCGCCCCCATCAACCGTACCACCGGCAGGTAGGTGTCATACAGCGGCTCGATCAGCACCACCTCGTCACCCGGGTTCAGCAGCCCCATCAAGCTCGCCGCCAGCGCTTCCGTCGCGCCGGAGGTCACCACCACCTCCCGCTCCGGATCGATGGCCAACCCCCAGAACCGCGCATTCGCCGCCGCCACCGCCGCGCGCAACGGCGCCACCCCGGTCAGCGGCGGGTATTGGTTCGGCCCCTCCCGCAAATGTTGCGCCGCCGCATCGCGCAGCCCCATCGGCCCGTCCGTGTCCGGAAACCCCTGGCCCAGATTTATCGCGCCAAACCGCGCCGCCAGGGCCGACATCACCGTGAAAATCGTCGTGCCGCTCGCTTCCAGCAGCGCGTTACCGGGCTTCATCGCGGGGTCCTCGCCTCAGATCGGCCTCGTTTCTTCCAGAACCGCCGCACCGCCACAATGGCCCACGCGCTTTCCGCCAGGCCGAACGGCCATGCGCCCTGCAAAAACCCATAGGCCGCGCCCGCCACACACGCCGCGGCAAACGCCAGCACGAACCCGGCATGGCGCTCCTCCAGCGCATAGGTCACCAGCATCGCCACCACCGCCACCAGGCCGAACAGCGTCAACCCGTCGAGCCGCATCCTGATCCCCCTGCACCAATTTCAGGCACACCCCGCCCAGTAATGCGGCGTCTCGGTCTGCGCAAAACGCAGGCAGCTTGACCCATCACATTTGCCATTCCCATCCGGCCCGTTTGGCCCGATGAATACTCTGTCGTCGGCGGCCAGGGGCAGGCATCGGCGGGTCCGGTCGGGTTGTGGCACGGCGCATGCATGGTCCCCCATGTCGTGTTCCGCCTTCCCCGCCCGGTCGACGTCGCCCGCGTAGTCAACACGGGAAGGACGGTCCGGGGCAGCTCGGGGCGTGGCATGCGATGAAAAAAATCGAGGCGATCATCAAGCCGTTCAAGCTTGACGAGGTGAAGGAGGCGCTGCACGAAATCGGCCTGCAAGGCATGACCGTGATCGAGGCCAAGGGTTTCGGCCGCCAGAAAGGCCACACCGAGCTCTATCGGGGCGCCGAATACGTCGTCGACTTTCTGCCCAAGGTCAAAATCGAACTCGTCTGCGACGATGCCGTCGCCGAGCGCGCGGTCGAGGTCATCGTCAATGCCGCTCGCACCGGCCGTATCGGAGACGGCAAAATCTTCGTTTCCGCCATCGAGGAAGTGGTCCGCATCCGCACCGGAGAGCGCGGACCGGACGCCATCTGACCCCACAGTTTCAGACCCAACAGGACACAGAGCACCAACCATGGCAGACAAGGAAGTGGCGAAGGTGATGGACATGCTCAACGAGCAGTCCGTCGAATATGTCGACCTCCGCTTCACCGACCCCCGCGGCAAGTGGCATCACACCGCCCAGCACGTTTCGACCATCAACGAGGACGCCTTCATCGACGGCATCATGTTCGACGGCTCCTCCATCGCAGGCTGGAAGGCGATCAACGA
>JAJXVA010000265.1 GCA_021782435.1 Pseudomonadota bacterium | reverse complement strand
GGTATGGGCGGGCGAGCGGCTGCTGCCGGCGGGCTGGGCCGACTGGGCGCTGACACCCAGCCACAGCGGGACCAGCTACGCCGCCTGTTTCCGTTCCAACGCCGACGGCACCTTCGCCGAGCTGCCGCGCGAGGTGGCCTGGGCGTCGGGCGCGTCGGACCAGCGCGTGTTCATCTGCCGCCGCGCCGGGGTAACGGTTGCGGTGGCAAACGAGACCGACCATCCGGTCGATCTGCCCGCGCTGGGCCGATTCATCGCCGCGGCGATGGCGGCCGGGTAGGCGCTATTTCACCGCCGAGAAGCCGGTGGGCACCAGGATCTCGTTGGTCACCTGCGCCACGATCGGCCCGTTCGCCTCGGTCTCGGCGCGGGCGCGGTGCCAGTCCGGATCGGCCTGGAAGGCATTCCACTTGCGTTCCCGATCGGCCAGCGAGTCCCAGGCCAGCAGGTAATAGAGCCGCTGGTTGGATTCCCCGATCAGCGTGGTCCAGAACCCGGCCTGATGGATGCCGTGCTTCTGCCAGATCTTCAGGGTGATGGTATCGAAGCGCTTTAGCAGGTCGGGCAGCCGGCCCGGGACGCAGTCGTAGATGCGCAGCTCGTGGATCATGGCGGTTCCTCCGTTGACCTCGGCGCAGTCTAGCACTGCGCCCGGCGCTGTCACCTGCCCTCGCGCGCCGAGGCGTCCGGCCCTATCGTCGCGGCAACACCTTTATGGAGGAACCGCCATGGCCCCGCGCATCCTGATCCCAGCCAACCCGCTGAGCGCGCTCGACGTGATGCGCGAACTCGCCCCCGCCGGCTTCGAGATCGCCGTCGCCGCCTTCGGCAGCCCGGAGTTCCAGGCGGCCCTCGCCGAGACCGAATATCTGGTCGGCCTGGGCGAAGGCGCGATGGACGACGCCTTCTATCGCGCCTGCCCGAAGCTGAAGCTGGTCCAGCTGCTGTCGGCCGGCTACGACCGGGTGGATATCGAGGCCGCCCGCCGCGCCGGCGTGCCGGTCTGCAACAATGGCGGGGCCAACTCGGTCGCGGTGTCCGAGCACGCCATGATGCTGATGCTCGCGGTCTGCCGGCGGCTGACCTGGCTGCACCAGAACGTCGTCTCCGGTCGCTGGCGGGGCAACGACGTCGCCAACACCCGGCTCTACGAGCTGCATGGGCGCACCCTCGGGATCGTCGGCCTCGGCACCATCGGCAAGAAGACCGCCCGCCTCGCCCAGGCCTTCGGCATGGCGGTGCAGTACTACGACATCGCCCGCCTGACCGAGGACCAGGCCGACGCGCTCGGGGTGCGCTTCCGCTTGCTCGACGAGCTGCTGCGGACATCGGACCTGGTCACGCTGCATGTCCCGCTGACCCCGCGCACCCGGCACATGATCGGCCCCGCCGAGCTCGGGCTGATGAAGCCCACCGCCTACCTCATCAACACCTCGCGCGGGCCGGTGGTGGACGAGGTGGCGCTGCACCGGGCGCTGGCCGACGGCGTCATCGCCGGGGCCGGGCTCGACGTCTTCGACCAGGAGCCGCCGGCGGCGGACAACCCGCTGTTCCGGCTGCCGAACGTGGTGCTGACCCCGCATTACGCGGGACCCACCTGGGACAACCAGTATTCCCGCTTCCGCAACGGCTTCGACAATGTCCAGCGGGTCGCCCGCGGCGAGGCGCCGCTCTGGGTGATCCCGGAACTGCGCGGGTAATTTAATTGCGCGCACCCCGGCGCCCGGTTCCGCCGGCGCGCCGGGTGCGGCGCAGCATCGTGACGCTTGTGGCGATTTTCGCCGCACCCCGGGCAACCCCTTGGCAGGGTGGCGCAATGCGCCTCATGTTCCCCCTTGGCATCGGCCGCCGATGCCGGAGGGACGTTTGATGGATATCGGCCTCGCCCCGGATCCCGGGCTGACCCTGGAAAGCCGCTATACCGCGCTCGACCGCCCGCTGCTGCTCTCGGGCGTGCAGGCCCTGGTCCGGGTGCTGCTGGAACAATCCCGCCGCGACCGCGCGGCGGGGCTGCGCACCGCCGGCCTGGTCTCCGGCTATCGCGGCTCGCCGCTCGGCGGGCTCGATCTGGAAATCTGGCGCCGGCAGAAGCTGCTGGACGCGCATGACATCCGCTTCCAGCCCGGCGTGAACGAGGACATGGCCGCCACCATGCTGTGGGGCACGCAGCTGCAGGACGCCTTCCCCGGCGCGCGCTTCGATGGCGTCTTCGGCATGTGGTACGGCAAGGGGCCGGGCGTGGACCGCTCCGGCGATGCCCTGCGCTGCGCCAACATGATGGGCACCCACCCGCATGGCGGCGTGCTGGCGGTGGCCGGCGACGATCACGGCGCGCAATCCTCCACCTATCCGCACCAGACCGAGCACGTCTTCCAGGGCGTGATGATGCCCATCCTCAACCCGGCCTCGGTGCAGGACATCCTGGATTTCGGCCTGGCCGGGATCGCCCTCTCGCGCGCCGCCGGCCTCTGGGTGGCGCTGAAAACCACCGCCGAGACCGCCGAGCAGGCCGCCAGCGTGACGCTGCACGCCGACCGCGCCTATGCTGATCCCGCCGGCCCGCCGCTCGGCCACCCGATCGGCTACGATGGCGGGCTGCACCACCCGGCCGACCGGTTCGAGCTGGAACGGCGGGTGATGGAGGAACGGCTGCCGGCCGCGCTCGCCTGGGTGCGCGCCAACCCGCTGGACCGGCTGGTGTTCGGCGCGGCGGATGCGCCGGTCGGCATCGTCACCGTCGGGCGGGCGCATATGGACGCG
>JAJXVA010000264.1 GCA_021782435.1 Pseudomonadota bacterium | reverse complement strand
CGGCGGTAGCCCGTTTGAACGTGTCAGCGCGGGTGGTATCGGGCGCGGTCACGGCGCGCGGCGAGGGACAGGGATGAGTTCGGTGTTGAAGCACCGCTGATAATATTCGGCGACGATCGGACGCTCAGCCTCATCGCATTTATTGAAGAAGGTCAGGCGGAAAGCGAAGGCGAGATCGCCGAATATACGGTGATTTTCGGCCCAGGTCAGCACAGTGCGCGGCGACATGACGGTGGAGAGATCGCCCGCGATGAAGCCAGCGCGGGTGAGATCAGCGAGGCTGACCATCGCCTCGACCCGGCGGCAGGCTTCGCGGTCAGACGGGGCCAGGCCCAGTTTAGCCATGACGATGGCGGTTTCCTCTGCATGGGGCAGATAATTGAGCGTGGCGACGATATTCCAGCGGTCCATCTGACCTTGATTGATTTGCTGGGTGCCGTGATAGAGCCCGGTGGTATCGCCGAGACCGACCGTGTTGGCGGTGGCGAACAGGCGAAATGCCGGGTGCGGAGTAATAACACGGTTCTGATCGAGAAGGGTCAGGCGGCCCTCGGACTCGAGCACGCGCTGAATAACGAACATGACGTCCGGGCGGCCGGCATCGTATTCGTCGAACACGAGAGCGCAAGGATGTTGCAGTGCCCAGGGCAGGATGCCTTCGCGGAATTCGGTGACCTGCTGGCCGTCGCGCAGAACGATAGCATCCTTGCCGATAAGGTCGATGCGAGAGATGTGGCTGTCAAGATTGATGCGGATGCAGGGCCAATTGAGGCGCGCTGCGACTTGTTCGATGTGAGTGGATTTGCCAGTACCGTGATATCCCTGGACCAGGACACGGCGGTTATGGGTGAAGCCGGCAAGGATGGCGAGGGTGGTCTCCCGGTCGAACCGGTATGCGGGATCGAGCGGAGGCACATGATCGGTGGTCACGGAAAAGGCGGGTGCGCGCATATTGGTGTCGATGCCGAACACGTCTCGCGCGGGTAGCCACTGGTCCGGCAGGTCGATGGTGTCCATCGGGATTGGCATGGTGCTGGTATGGGCTGCAGCGTCTTCCAGGTCCACCGGTTGCGGCGGCACATGTGAGGGGGATTTTGCGACTCGTGCTTGGTTTGGCATCAGGCAACCTTGATTTCGGGCCGAAGCCAGGCACGAAGCGTGGCGTAGGCGAGGTTTATCTGCTTCAGCCGCTCTTCAGCGGCCCGATCTCCGCCATTGGCATCAGGATGATGTTGTTTGGCGAGGGATTTGTAACGGGATTTCGCGGTTGCGACATCGGTCGGCCAATCGAGGCCGAGGATTTCCAGCGGCTGACGCAATTCGGGGGGCGTACCGAGGCGCGGGGAGCGGGGAGCGGACGCTGAATGGACGAATCCATCGATCGCGGCCTCCAGATCGTCGGTGCTGGCTTGGCCGCCGCCGAGCCGGCCGAGTGGCCAGGTAGGGCGCTGCCAGCCGGCATCGCGGCGCAATTCCTGCTCAATCGCCTCAGCGGACATACCTTTGTAGAAGTCCCAACGGGCATTGTACTGGCGCACATGATCGAGGCAGAACCACCAATATTCGCGTAACGCATCGCGCGATTTGGGCGCCCGATAGGCCGCCGAATGGTCGCAGCCAGGCATGTCGCACTTGGCAGCAGGTGCGGCGGGGTCTGGGGCAAAGTGGCGCGGGCGTGACGAGTTGATGCGCATGGCTGCCGACTATGTGGCGGGCCGTAAAGCCTTGGCAACAGGCGATCGGGACCGAGCGATACAGGGTTTACCTTGATGCCAAGGGCCAGATGGACCAAGAGTTTGTGTCGCGAGTGACTGGGTTGAAGGAGCCGACCGCATGGCCGAACGCGCCGAACGCATTGCCCGTATTCTGACCGCGCAATTCGCGCCGCAGGTCTTGCGAGTGGAAGATGAGAGCCACCGCCACGCCGGCCATGCCGGCGCACGGCCCGAGGGCGAGACACATTTTCATGTCGTGCTAACTAGCGCCCGCTTGGCCGGACTGAACCGGGTGGCGCGCAGCCGACTGATACACGAAGCGTTGGAGACTGAATTTTCCAACGGACTGCACGCGTTACGACTGACCCTGAGGGCGCCCGAGGAGGCCGCGGCGTGACCAGCGAGCCTGAGTCTAACCTGGACCGGACTGACCGCGCGATTCTGGCACTGTTAGCAGAAGATGCCTCGCTTTCGCTAGCCGAGATTGCCGCCAAAGTAGGGCTGACCCAGACGCCCTGCTGGAAGCGCATCCGGCGGATGGAACAGTCCGGTGTGATAAAGCGGCGTGTCGCGATATTGGACCAGGCCAAACTGGGCGTGCCGGTTTCTGCCTTCGTTTCGGTAGAAACAACCGACCATTCCGCGCAATGGCTGGCCAAGTTTGGTGAAATTCTGCACGGGTTTCCAGAGGTAGTAGATGCCTGGCGGATGAGCGGAGACATTGACTATCTCCTACATGTGGTCGTTTCAGATATTAGTTCCTACGATATTTTCTATCGAAAGTTGATTGCCGCGCTGCCTTTAAGAAACGTGACGACGCGATTTGCGATGGAACGGCTGAAAGATGGTCCGCTGCCTCTGAAACCGCTTGGCAGTGCATGATAATTCCGAGTTGCATGGCGTCCACACCATAGATGGCATGAGTGTCCTGGCCATCAGGGTCTGGAAAATATCAAGCCATTTAGAGCAGAGTCACGCTGACTGGAAATAACCGGCGTGGCGAAAATAGTTGGCGCACTCGTTTGGGGAATGCGTGTGATAGCGGCCCGAGTGCGTGCCAAAGCTCGTCCATTACCC
>JAJXVA010000263.1 GCA_021782435.1 Pseudomonadota bacterium | reverse complement strand
CGGGCCGGACCGGGTGGTGCTGCTCGACCGCGCGCTGCGGGTGATCGGGCGGATCACGCTGGCGCGCTGAGGCGAAGCGGTCGCCCCGCAACGGGCCGCGCGCCAGGGCTCGACCAAGGCCGCGCGACTAAGGCCGCGCGCCAGGGCTCGACCAAGGCCGCGCGACTAAGGCCGCGCGCCAGGGCGCGACGGACGACGCGCGCCAGGGCTCGACGAAGGCCGGGCGCCTGCCGCTGGCCGCGGGCAACGCCTCAGACGTGCGCGACGAGGATGCCGACCAGGGGGCGGCCGATGCCGAGCCCGCCGGCGACGACCCAGAAGGCGATGCCGGAATAGAGGACGCCGTACTCGGGCGCGTGGATGATCCGCCGGACGACGCGCGCGGGCGCGGATTCGCGGACGCAGCGGGGCAGCCGGGAGGGTTGAGCCTGTTTGGTGGGGTGCATGCGGGACTTTCCGTTCTGGATCGGGAACCCGCCGCGCCTGGGTTGCGGTCGCCGCGGGTCGTTTTTTCCGGAGACACCCCTGCCGGAAGCCGTTTCCTTAGCGTCACGGATTTGGGAAAGCAACGGAATTGGCGACCCGCCGCCACCGCGTCGCCGCTTTGGCGCGCCGGCGTGGCGCTGCCGCCACGTCGGATCGCGGGCGCCGCCAGGGCCTTGATCCGTGCGATCCGTTGCCGTAGGACCCCGCTTCCGGCGCGCCTCGTCCCGTTCGTCTAGAGGCCCAGGACACCGCCCTCTCACGGCGGTAACAGGGGTTCGAATCCCCTACGGGACGCCATGCGTTTTCAATGGGTTACGAGATCTTTGCCGCGCCAATCGCCAGTCGTGCGGCAAAGAATGCGTCATACAGGTTATCGGACGGCAGCTGCCGGTGGGCATGTTGCACCGAGAGTAAGCCAGAGCCCGTTTTCCACGCCGGAACACAGTTGACCGGGCGGCCAGTCTGCGCGGCCAGTCACGGGCTGCCGCCGATGCCCTTAGGGCGCGGACTCATGACCAGTAGCTGACGGTAGGGGCGAGGCAGACGGCGGCGCGGAAGTTCTGCGTGAGGCGGTCGTATCTGGTGGCGAGCCGGCGGTAGTCCTTGAGCGGGTTGAACATGCGCTCGATGGCGTTGCGGCCGCGGTTGAGGACGGGCGAAAAGCAAAGGTTCCCGCGCCGGTCGCTTTTCGGCGGGATGCCGGGTGCAACGCCCATCGTTTCGATGTTCCGCCGCACCGCATCGCTGTCATAGCCCATGGCGCCATGCAGCAGAGTGGCCGCGGGTAGCCGGTCGAGCAGCATCTCAGCGGCGGTGCAGTCGGCGACGTTGCCGCCGGTCAGCAGGAAGGCGAGCGGGCGGCAGAGGCTATCTGTCACCGCATGGATCCTGGTCGTGCGCTCACCGCGCGAGCGGCCGAACGCCTGCGTCCGCCCGATTTCAAGACATGTCGAAGAGATGTTCGCGTGGACAACGGAGCCCAAGGCGCTGCCGACGATGCCGTTTGGCAAGCACCGCGACGTGAGTTGGTCCGACGCGCCGCTCGACTATCTCCAATGGATGGTTCGTCAGGGTGACATGGACAGTGATGCGGTCTGGTGCGCGCAGCAGGAACTGGCGCGCCGCCGGACCCACACTCCACCCATCGGCTAACCTGACGATGTCGGGGACCGCCGCACCCTTGACATAAATCATCGTAAGACATAATTTAATGCCATGACGTTGAAATATGACATAACGAGATTTGCGGATCTCCACGAAAGGCTTCCCAGGTTCGCCGAGATCACTGGCGAGCTCGTGGAGGCGCTGGGCCTTGAAAAAACAGGCGGCCGCGGGCCGAAGGCCGAGCCTGCCAGCGATCGCGTGATCCGTGACTATGTGCGTCGACGGGTCCTTAGCCCCACCCTTCGCGGGTCTGACAGTGACGAGCGGGGGTTTTATGGCTTTCGCCACCTCGTTGAATTTCTCGCCGCTCGGGTCCTACTCAACGACGGTTGGCCACTCGAAAAGATAGCAGAGCGAAACACCGGAGCGACAACTGAGGAGTTGCTTTCGCTTATTCCAGGGCAGTCTGAGGAGAATGAGGCTTTGGCGCTGGCGCGATCCTTCCGGAACGCTGCGAAAGACCGGCCCAGTGTCGCCAAAGACACGCCCGTAATTTTCAGTCGAAGGCTTGCGGGGTACTCCCCTTCAACGCCGCCGTCCGCCAGCCCCTGGAGTTTTTCAGATCGCACTATCGTAACCGCACGCCGGCGGGCCGAGCTCCCGATGCTGATGCGGCAGATCACCGGCGATGGCGCTCCGCCGTCTGTGCGTCGACGCATCGCCCTAGAATTTGGCGACCGCCTTACCCTCCTGATCGACCAAGATTGGCTTCAACAGATGTCAATCGCCGATGCCGACGCCATCGGCCGGACCGTCAGCTCCGCACTCATCGATTATCCCAATCTCATTGGTGGAAGGGATTCCAAGTAATGACCATCGATCTCCAACTTTGCCCGCGAAAGGGTGCGCTGCTCCTCGGACACGATAACCTGCTTGAGGTTCTTGTCCGTGCGGTTGGCTCCCAACCACCTCAGGAAGCGCCCGTGAAGAAGGCGCTCAACCTGGCCATGGTCATCGACAAATCCGGGTCGATGAGCGGTCAGCCCCTCCACGAGGCCAAGCGCTGCGCCGTGGCAATCATCGACCGGCTGACACCCGGTGATTTCATCTCTGTGGTCGCCTATGACAACTGCCCGGAACTCATCTGGCCGGCACAGCCGGTTACGAGCGCCGTTGGCCTAAAAGAGGCCGTGTCGCAAATTTGCGA
>JAJXVA010000052.1 GCA_021782435.1 Pseudomonadota bacterium | reverse complement strand
TTGTTTTTTTACTTCTTCAAGTATTACTAATTATTGCCACAGGAAATGCTTTTTTCGGAATATTGGTCTTAGGATTTGTCCAAAAATAAGTTGAACACTTGTGATAAGCTTCTCCCGAGAACAAATTGGGACAAGCAATATGACGAAGAAAAAACGAAAGCTTCATAACTGCACCTGTGAGACATGCCAAAGACATCCACACAGCAAAATTGCGAAAGAGCATAAAGCGATCAATCGTGTGCTGCTGGGATTGGATGAACGGAATCGACGACGATTCATCGGCATGCTGGCAAGTCAACGAGGCAAAGTGTCCGAGTTATCGCAGATCACAGGTCTGAGCCGCAACACGATTTATCGTGGACAGCAGGCAGTGGATCATCCTAAGGGCAATCCAGCCTCAGGGATTCGTCGCCAAGGCGGCGGGCGAATGGTGGGCTTCTGAAAGGAGTCGAGAACATGCCTGTTCGTCGCCTGATCGCCGCCGCGCTCCTCGCGGCCACCGCAATCCCGGCCGATCGTTCCCCCGCTCGCGCCAGATGCCCCCAAAGCGCCGGAGGCGCCCCGCGCCCCTGGCCGGCCCGAATATCGGCCACCAGCCGCGCCGGCCCGGCCGCAATACCAGCCCGGCCCGGCGGCGCGGCCCCAGGCGCGTCCGGCCAACCCTCCGCCCCAGCGGCCGGAGTTCCGTCCACCCCAGCGGCCGGCCTATCACCCGCCACAGCGGCCGGCCTATCACCCACCACAGCGGCCGCAATACCACCCGCCACAGCGGCCGCCCGTCCGCCCGCAAGCCAGGCCCGTACCGCCGCCGCCGGGAGATAACCATCCGCCCCGCTAGAGCCCGTCCCAAGAGGTAAACCCGCCCGCGGCGACGGGCGCCAGCCCGGCCGGCACTGCCTCGAACCGAACGAGGCCGCCCCCACGCGGCCTCGTTCAACCTTTCCTTAAGCCCCTCGTGTTACCTTACCCCGGCCACCAAAGCGGTGCCGGGTCCGGCGCGGCCCTCGCCGCTCAGCTTTCGTATCGGGTCTGGCCGCCGCTTCGGGCCGCAGGGGGATGACGTCGGCACCATGGCGCGCAAATCCGGGAAAGCCGCCACCATCGTGGTACGCCGCGAGGAAATTATCCAAGGCGGCCATCATGGCGGCGCCTGGAAAGTCGCCTACGCCGATTTCGTCACCGCCATGATGGCGTTCTTCCTGCTGATGTGGCTGATCAACGCCACGACCGAGGAGCAGCGCAAGGGCCTGGCCGATTATTTCAGCCCGCAAAACCTGTTCGCCCACGCCACCTCAGGCTCCGGCAAGCCGTTCGGCGGCACCACCCCGTTCAGCGCCGGCGCCCTCGTCTCGGACCAAGGCGCAGCCGAAATCACTCCGGGTCGCAACCAGCCCATACCCAATGCCGTGCCCACCGATACCGCCCAGCAGGCCACCCCGCAAATGACCCAGGATGGCGGCGCCGGCGAACAGGATACTTATGCCCCGGGCAGCGGCACCAGCGGGATGGCGGCTTCCGGCGGCACCTCGCCGCAAGCCATCTTGCCCCCCACCGCGGCGCCTTCCGCGCCCCCTCCCGCCGCCAGCCCTGCCGCCATCGCGGAATCCGCGCGCTTCGCCGCCGCCGCCCAGGCCATGCGCCAGGCCATCGCCAGTGACCCCGCCCTTTCCGGTCTCGCCCGGCAACTGAAAATCGACGAAACCCCGCAAGGTCTGCGTATCCAGATCGTCGACCAGGACAAGCGCCCAATGTTCGCGTCCGGCTCCGCCGCGCTCGACCCGCGCGCCACCGCTATTCTGCTCAAAATCGCTCCGATCCTGAATTCCCTGTCAGAAGCGATCGCCATCACCGGGCATACCGACGCCGCCCCCTATCGCGGCACCGGCAAAACCAACTGGGAACTCTCCTCGGAACGGGCCGATGCCACGCTCCGCCTCCTCATGACCGCCGGCCTGCCAGAAGCCCGCGTCCACAACGTCACCGGCGTCGCCGACCGCGACCCCCTGCTGCCCAAAGACCCCATGGCGGCCGTCAATCGCCGCATCGCCATCGTGGTGCTGCGCGCCACCCAGTTAAACTGAGGCTCCGCCATGCTCACCCTCGGCGGCCTCGCCTTCCTGCTGATCTGCGTCGTCAGTTCTTACGTCCTTTCGGGCGGTAGCCTCGGCCCGCTGATCGAGGCGCTGCCGTTCGAAATGCTCACCATCGGCGGCGCGGCCATCGGCACCTTCGTGATGGCCAATTCCATCCATGACGTCAAACACACTCTCTCCGGCTTCGGAAAAATCCTCAAAGGTGCCAGCTTCAAGAAGTCCGACTATATCGAACTGCTGAGCCTGATGTTCTATTTCACCAAACTAGCCAACAGCAAGGGCGCAATGGCACTCGAACCTCATATCGAGAAGCCCCAGGAAAGCATCGCATTCAAAAAGTTTCCTAAAATTCTTGCCAATGCGCATGCCACCGCCATGATCTGCGATTATCTGCGCATGCTCGGCATGAACGCCGACGACCCCAACCAGATCGAGGACGTTATGGGCCGCGAGCTGAAAAAAACCCTGCACGAGGAACTGCACGGCGCCCATGCCCTGCAAACCATGGCCGACGGCCTGCCCGCGCTCGGTATCGTCGCCGCCGTGCTCGGAGTAATCAAAACCATGGGCCACATCAACCAGCCGCCCGCAGTGCTCGGCGCCATGATCGGCGGCGCCCTGGTCGGCACTTTTCTTGGCGTACTGCTCGCCTACGGCCTGGTCGGCCCGTTCGCCGCCCGCCTGCAAACCGTGGTGGTCGAGGAATCCAAATATTTCGAGGTCATCCGCGCCGTGCTGATCGCCCACCTGCACGGCAACGCCCCCCAGGTCAGCGTCGAAACCGGCCGCAAGATGGCCCCCAACCAGCACATGCCCAGCTTCCAGGAACTCGAGGCTGCCACTCGCAATCTGCAAATCGGCTAGAACATTCGCCCATATCCGGCCACGCGACTGATCGCGGTTTGCTGGCTTCTCGCAGTCACAAAAAGACCGTGAATTCCTTTATTTTGTAACTCCTGCCGAAACGTCGCTACGTCCCAGCCCCGCCCTCCCGCGCGCGCGTCGCCGCGAAGGCCGCCAAGCGCCGGGTCACGTCCGGGTCGGCAAAAAACCTCGCAACATTGGTGGGCAGACGCTGGCACCAGTTCGGGTGTTCGTGGGTGGTGCCGGGCAAGTTGGGCTGGTCGGTCAAGCCCAGCGCGTCCTCGGCCGGCAGCAAGGCCAGTTGGCATGTCGTCCGACCCACATGGGCGATGGCCGCGTCCACCATCGGCGCGGGGTCATCGGGCGCGGGCATCGGCGTGGTCGCCGCGCCCGATTGTTCAAAGGCCCGCCATAAGCGGCCCCGCTCGCGCGCACGGTTTTCGTGGGCGTACCAGATGCCGGCGTCATCCCCCAGCAGCCCGATATCGCGCCGCACCTCCAGGTCGTGCTCGCGCCACCAGCCTGCCAGCGTCGCCAGGTCGTGGGTGCTGGTCATCGCGCAGGCCGCGCTCGCCCAGTGTTGCGGCGCGCGAAACGTCTCGCCCTCCTGTTCGAACCACAGCACCCGCAACCCTAGCACCTGGCGCGCTGTCAGCACCGGCTGAAATCCATCCGGCAGCGTGCCCAGGTCCTCGCCCAACACGATCGCGCGGTGACGATGGCTCTCCAGGGCCAGCAGGCGCAGCAGATCCTGCATCGGGTAATGCAAATAAGCTCCCTCACGCGGTCCCGCCCCTTCGGGGATCACCCATAGCCGGGCCAGTCCCATCACATGGTCCATGCGCACACCACCCGCATGGCGGAGGGCGGCGCGCAGCATGGCCAGAAATCCGTCATAGCCATGACGAGCGAGCCCGGTCGGAGAAAATGCCGTCAATCCCCAATCCTGCCCCAGCGCGTTCAGTAAATCAGGCGGCGCGCCGATCGAAAGCCCGATCAACGTCTGGTCCGGCCGCGCCCACGCGTCCGACCCCGATCCATCGGCTCCTACCGCAAGGTCGGTGATCAGGCCGATCCGCATCCCCGCGGCCCGCGCCGCGTCCTGCGCGCGGGCAAGCCCATGCCAGGCGAGGAATTGCCCGAACAAATGAAATGCCACTTCCTCCGCGTGCTCGGCGGCAAACACCCGCACCGCTTCGCTGTTCGCGTCACGCCAGGGCGCCGGCCAGTCCCGCCATTGCCAGATATCGGGGCTCTGCGCCCGCACCTGCGCATGCAGCGCCTCGAAAATCGCATGCTGGCGCAATTCGGGCGCCGCCTCGATACCGAACCGCGCGAATGCAACCGCCAGAGGGTGAGCCGGGTGCGCCCGCAGCCACGTGAATGCCGCGCGCAGGCGATGGCGATGTCGAAGCTGCGCCGATGCCCAATCGATCCGGTTACCTTGCGCTGTCGTCGGGTCCGGGCCAATCACCGCGCCGGGGTCGGCGTGTAGCGGGTTCAACGCCACCCGGCTCGATGGACTGTAGGGCGTAAACCGCGTCATATCGGCCGCAAACTGAGCGTGGACCGGGCTTATCGCCAGCATATCCGCGCCGGCCCGGCCAGCCCCCGTGGCAAATTCTGCTAGGTCGGTAAACATGCCGAACCCCCCATCGCGCTGGCCGCGCAGCGCGTAAACCTGCGCCGCCAGCCCCCACAGCCGGGGGTTTGGGGCCACATCCCCGGGGCTAAACCCGCGCGACGGCGCGACCGCAAGGGTCAGCTCGCGGTCCGCAAATTCGAGCCGGTGATAGCCCGGCACATCGATCGCCGGCACCTCAGCCAGCCCCTCCCGCGCGGTCAGGGTAATTTCACTTGTCTCCCCGCTTTCCAGGCGCAGCCGCGCCCGCCCAGGTGGCAGGCGCAGCAGCAGCGCCGCGCCGCAATCCGCGGTCACCAGCCGCCCCGGCGCGGCGCTCTGCCGGCCTGCCCGCAAAGCCGCCTCGGCCTCCCGAATTTCCGCCGTGTTTCCGGCCGCAAACCCCAACGCCGCCAGCACCGCGCGCAGCGTGCCCACCGAGACATCTTGAAACTGCCCGAACGCATCACGCCAGGCGGTGGCAATGCCGACCTCCGCTGCCAATTCGCGCAAGGCGGCATCGGTCATGCCGACAGGTCCGGTTGCAGCACCACCACCGCCAGCGGCGGCAGGGTCAGGCGCAAAGACTGGCCATGGCCATGCGCGGGCACCGCCTCACTAGCCACTCCGCCCTGGTTGCCCAGGTTACCGCCGCCGTAAATTGCCGCATCAGTATTCAGGATTTCCCGCCAGAACCCGGCTTGCGGCACCCCCAGCCGATACTGATGACGCGGCACCGGCGTGAAATTGGCAGCCACCACTAGCGGCGCATCGCCGGGGGCACCGCGGCGCAGCCAGGCAAATACGCTCTGCGCCCGGTCGTCCATCACCACCCAGGCAAATCCCTCCGGACTGTCGTCACGCGCATGCAGCGCCGGGGTTCCGGTTACCAGCACGTTCAAATCCCGCGTCAGGCGCTGCACACCCGCATGCGCCGGGTGGTCCAGGGCCGCCCAATCCACCTCACCCTCGTGGCGCCATTCCCCCAATTGACCGAACTCGCACCCCATGAACAGCAGCTTCTTGCCCGGGTACGTGAACATAAAGCCCAGAAAGGTGCGCAGATTGGCAAAACGCTGCCAGGCGTCTCCCGGCATGCGGCCCAGCAAGCTGCCTTTGCCGTGTACTACCTCGTCATGGGAAATCGGCAGCACGAAGGCTTCCGACCACGCATAAACCAGCCCAAAGGTCATCTGGTCATGGGCATGGGCGCGGTAGACCGGGTCCTGCCCGATATAGCGCAGCGTATCGTGCATCCAGCCCATGTTCCATTTGTAATCGAACCCCAGCCCACCCGTCTCCGGGCTTGCGGTCACCCCCGGCCAGGCGGTGCTTTCCTCGGCTATCATCAACACGCCCGGGCAGCGCGCGTGCACCACGCCGTTCAGGTGGCGCAGAAAATCGATCGCCTCCAGATTTTCCCGTCCGCCAAACCGGTTCGGAACCCATTCGCCGGGCTTTCGGCTGTAATCGCGATAGAGCATCGAGGCCACCGCATCCACCCGCAGCCCGTCAATATGAAAATACTCCAGCCAATGCAGCGCGCTCGCTGTCAGGAAGCCGCGCACCTCGTAGCGGCCAAGGTTGTAGATAAGCGTATTCCAGTCCTGATGAAAACCCTCGCGCGGGTCGGCATGTTCATAAAGCGCCGTGCCATCGAAGCGAGCCAGCCCGTGAGCATCGCTCGGAAAATGCGCCGGCACCCAATCCAGTATCACGCCGATGCCGGCGGCGTGCAGCGCATCCACCAGCCGTGCGAACGCGTCCGGTGGCCCCATTTCGGCCATCGGCGCAAACACTCCCAGCGGCTGATACCCCCATGACCCGCCGAACGGGTGCGCCATCACCGGCAGAAATTCCACATGCGTGAATCCCATCCGCCGCGCATAGGGCACCAGCCGCGCGCTCAGAAAATCCCAGCCGCACTCGCCCGAACCAGCACCCCGCATCCAGGAAGGCGCATGCACTTCATATATGGACAGGGGGGCGTCGCGGCGCTGCCGGTCCGCACGGCGCGCCAACCAATCGTCATCGGTCCACGCAAACCCGCCCCAATCCGCCACGACCGAGGCGGTCGCCGGCGGGCATTCCGCGCGCCATGCCACCGGGTCCGCCTTCAGCGGCAGCAAGCCGCCATCGCGGTCCAATAATTCGTACTTATAGAGTGCACCCGGCCCGACATCGGGCACGAACATGTCCCAGAACCCACCCGGTCGACGCCGCATCTGGTGGCAGCGGCCGTCCCAGTCATTAAAATTCCCTACCACAGAAACACGACGCGCATTTGGCGCCCACACCGCAAACCGCACCCCCGCCACCCCGAGCATCCGCGCCGGATGGGCGCCCAGCACACGCGCAAGGTCCTGGTGTGTGCCTTCCGCCAGGTAATATAGGTCACCGTCGGTTAACACTGGCGGAAATCCATAAGCCTCCGTCCAGCCTCGCCCGCCGGAAGCCGTTGGCATCTGCAACCTGTAGGGCGGTGGCGCGAAGATTGCGCCCTGATACACCGGCAATGAACCTGCCCGCGTAAGCCTGCCCAACGGGGCACCCGCCGCGGTGCTAACATCAATCGGACCGGTTGCTTCCGGCGCCAGCACGCGCAACACCCCGTCATGCGGGCCAAGTAGCGCAAACGCGGCATCGCTGCGCGCCGCCGCCACGTCGTCCAGCATGGCGGCATCCGGCGCTGTCATGCCGGGGTCAAGCGCCAAATCAAAAACGGCGTTACCGCCGGGTCCAACCGCATGAGCTGCGCCTTTCCGGTCAGGGTAAACCGCGCGCCGCCCATCAAATCCTCGACCGCCAGAGTGGCACCATCTGGCAACCCCCACCGCCACAGCGGCAATTCCACAGAGGCCTCCTGCGCCGCGTGCGGGTCCAGGTTCACCGCCACCAGCACCACGTTGGTCCGGTCCTCGGTTGCCTTTTCATACAACAGGATCTGGTCGTTATGCGCGGTCAGGAACGTCACACCCAGATGCGTCTGCAGGGCCGGGTTCGCCGCACGTATCTGGTTCAGCCGCGTGATTTCGGCCACGATATTGCCAGGACGGTTCCAATCCCACGCCCGCAGCTGATATTTCTCGGAGTCCTGATATTCCTCTCGCCCTGGCAGGGGTGCCGCCTCGCACAGCTCAAACCCGCAATAAACACCGAACAGGCCGGAAAGCGTCGCCGCCAGTACCGCCCGTATCAAATGCCCCGCCCGCCCTGAAGTCTGAAGAAAATACGGGTTGATATCGGGGGTATTGACAAAAAAATGCGGCCGGAAGAACAGCCGCGCCGGGCTCGTCGTCAATTCGGTCAGATACTCGGTCAACTCCGCCTTGGTGTTTCGCCACGTGAAATAGGTATAGGACTGGGAAAACCCCAGCTTCGCCAGCCGATACATCATCTTCGGGCGCGTAAACGCCTCGGCCAGAAAAATCGCGTCGCTGTACCGCGCCCGGACAACCTTTATCATCCACGCCCAGAACGGCAGCGGCTTGGTGTGGGGATTGTCCACCCGGAAAATTCGCACCCCCCGTTCGCACCAGAACAGCACGACATCGCACAATTCCCGCCACAAATCCGGCACCGCGTCGGGCGCGTAGAAGTCGACATTCACGATATCCTGGTATTTCTTCGGTGGATTCTCGGCGTATTTGATCGACCCATCCGGCCGCCAGTCGAACCAGCCGGGATAAGCGGCAAGCCAGGGGTGGTCCGGCGCGCATTGAACGGCGAAATCCAGTGCAATCTCCAGCCCGTGCGCCGCAGCGGCCGCGCGTAGCCGCGAAAAATCCTCGAAATTCCCCAATTCCGCGTGCAACGCCTTGTGGTCGGCAATCCCGTACGGGCTGCCCGGATCGCCGGCCTCGGCGGTCAGCGCATTGTTGCGCCCCTTGCGGTTTTTCCACCCGATCGGATGGATAGGCGGAAAATACAGCACATCGAACCCCATCGCCCGTATCCGCGGCAATTCGCGTATCACGTCAGCAAAGGTGCCGTGCCTTACCCCATCTCCGCTCATCGAACGCGGAAATATCTCATACCAGCTCGCGAACCGTGCCGCGGTGCGTTCCACTTCCACCATCACCGGCCGCCCAGAACGGGAACCATGTGCCCGCCCGTCCGCCGCCCGCATCGCCTCCCGCACCGCCTCGCTCAGCAGCACCGCCACCCGCGCCGGCATATTCCCCGCGCCACTTTCTACGATCGCCGCTGTCAGCCGCGCATCCGTCACCCGCGCCGCCGCCGCGCGCAGCAAATTCCGTCCCTCCTCGACCTCCAGCGCCACATCCAGCCCTGCCTCGGTCTTTTTGCCCAGTTCGTCACGGAAACTGGCGAACACGTCCTTCCACGCCACAACCGCCGCCCGCCACGCACCCAACTGGTCGGGCACGCACTCCGCCCGCCAGCGATCATTGGCCAGAAGCCGCATCGGCACTTCCCGCACGCTCCCGTCGGGCGCGGTTAATTCGATCACCGCCGCCAGCAGATCATGACCATCGGCAATCAGATCGGCTTCCACGGCCAGACGCTCGCCCAGCACCAGCCGCGCCGCAAATTCTCCGCCCTCCACCGAGGGGGAAACATTCTCGATCCCGATCCTAGCCCCGGCAGCCGCAGCCTTGATCTCGGCGTCGCCCGGGGCCGCCAGCACCCGTTCCGGCGCGCGCCGCGCGAGCATCACCACCGCGTGACCGCCCGGCGACATAGCGCGTGGCGCCAGCACGGCGGCGTCCAGGCCAAAATACCCACCCAGGCGCGGTGCAACGGCCTCCGCGCAAAACACCCCACCCTGGCCGGAAACATCCACCGCCACCAGCGCCGCCCCGACCGCGCCCCGCGCATCGGCCGTATCCGTCCGCAACAGTGCCAAGCTGGGTCCACCCGGCGCGCTCACCGCCCGCACCGCCGCCCTGGGCAGGCTCGCGGCCAACTGGTTCAATGCCGTAATCTCGGCGCCAAACTCGCCAATCCCGGTACGGCGCAGCATGTCCCAAACGGGCGCACGCGTGGTCTCCAACGGCACTGGCACGCCAAATTCCGCCCCCATCGGCATCAGCCAGCCATCCCCCATCAGCGCCGCCAAGTTCAGACCCCGGCGCACCGCCGCCAGCGCGTCCGCCCCGCCTTTGCCGCCCGCCGCCAGTCGAACGCCAAACGGCGCCTCGGCAGGGTGCAACACCGGCGCAATCGCGCGCAGTGCCACCTGCTCCTGCCAGAACCAATCCGCCTGCCCATCCCACCACGGCAGCGATGACACCACGTAATCGAGTCCGCACCCGGCCAGACGCGGCAAATCCGGCATCGCCACACCCGGCGTCCAGCCCAGCAACTGTCCACCCGAGGCGGTCACCGCCCCACTCAGCGCCCGCACGAGCCCCGCCGGTAACCGCGCCAGCCCCAGGAGCCGAAACCCGCTCAGTCCCAACTCCAGCCACGTCGTCAGCCGTTCCCGCCAGAACGTCGCCAATGCCGGCCAATGTTCCTCATCCAGCTGCGCGCAGGCGGTTTCTCCCTCGGGGTCCAGCCGCATCGGATTCAGCCCGTCCTCCGTTTGCGTAAACGGGCTGCCAGGCGCGTTCGCCAGCGGGCTGCCCGCCGCCACCCGGTCGACCACCAGGTCCAGCCACAGCCCTAGTCCGGCCGCCCGCGCCGCCCGCGCTATTGTCCGCAGTCCCGCCGCGGCCGGCCCTGCCACTCCCAATTCCGGGTGCAGAATGTCGTGCCGCGCCGGCAGCAACAGGCTGCCGCCGGGGGGCGGCGCAAATGGCGGCGCCATCAGCACATCGGTGAAACCCAGTGCCGCCACCTCGGCCAACCGCGCCGGCCATGCCGCCACGGGCCCCGCCAGCAGGGGGTGCCAATAATAGAGCCGCGGCACCGGCCGTATCCGCGTCGAAGCCGCTGCCCCGGGCGTCCCGGTCAGGGTCTGGTCGGGCATCGGCCTTCCTTCCGCAAAGGCCGCGTATTCAACCAAATCTCCCCAGAAACACCGTCTCCGCCAGGTGGCGCCGCGGCGACGGCACTTCCCGCGCCGCCAATTCCGGCGGCAGAGCCTCGGCAGCGGCGCGCTTGCCAATTGCCGCGAACATGTAGACGTCGAAATCTTCTGGCAGCGCCAGCGCCGCCCGCGCCTTGTCGTGGTGAAAACCCGCCATGCCGTGCGTCGCCCAGCCCAGCAATTCCGCCTGGAGCGCGAGGCTCATCCAGGCCGCCCCGGTATCGAGCGCGTGAGTGCGGTTCTCGGCCCGTGTCTCACCCTGCCGCCGGTGCGTCTCCGCCACAAACGCCACCAGCGCCGAGGCCTTCGCTACCCAGACCTGGTTGCCCGGCATCAGGCAATCGAACAACCCCGACCATTGCGGGCTTCCTGCCTTCGCGTAGATCAGCCGCCAGGGCTGGATGTTGCTGGCCGAGGGCGCCCAGCGCGCCGCCTCGAACATCGAAAACAGCACCTCATCCGGGATCGCTTCTCCGGTGAAACTCCGCGGCGATGTCCGCTCGATGAACAATTTGTCAACCGCGTGCTCGGCAAGGCGGGGCTCGGCCATGTATCCTCCAAAACCATAATCTCTCGTAGCCCCACCTTGCCTCATTCCCCCCACGGCGCCAAACCCCCGGCATGAGCCTTGTGCGTTCCACCGCCACCGTCGGCGCCTACACGCTGGTCAGCCGCGTTCTCGGCTTCCTGCGGGAAATCCTGGTCGCCGCCTTTCTGGGCGCCGGCCCCATCAGTGATGCGTTCTTCGTTGCCCTCCGTCTGCCTAACCTCTTCCGCGCCCTGTTCGCCGAAGGCGCCTTCGCCCAGGCCTTCGTTCCCATTTTTGCCGGCACGTATGCGCGTGAAGGGCGCCTCGCCGCCCTTGTCTTCGCGCGCGATACGTTCGCCATTCTCCTCGCCGCGCTCGTCGCCTTTCTGGGCCTGGGCGAAATTTTTACCCCCGCTATCCTCCACCTCGTCGCCCCCGGCTTTCAACGCGACCCGGCCGAGTTCCGCCTCGTCGTCACGCTCACCCGCCTAACCTTCCCCTATTTGCTGTTCATCTCGCTCGTCAGTTTCCTTGGCGGCATGCTCAACGCCATAGAGGCCTTCGCCGCCAACGCCGCCGCCGCCTCGCTGCTCAATATCTTCCTCATCGCCGCCCTCCTCCTCGTCCGTCCCCTCACCGACCACGCCCTAGCCATCGCCGTCTCCCTCTCCGGCGTCGCCCAGTTCGCTTGGCTGTTCTTCGCCTGCTGGCGCCACGACCTGCTGCTGCCGCCGGTCTGGCCTCATATTACCACTGACGTGAAGACCCTGCTGCGCACCATGCTGCCAGGCGTGGTCGGCGCCAGCGCCATGCAGATCAATCTCGTCGTCTCCACCGCCATCGCCTCCTTCGCCCCGCTCGGTTCGGTCTCCTACCTCGCCTACGCCGACCGGCTGAACCAACTCCCCCTCGGTGTCGTCGGTATCGCTGTCGCCACCGTCATCCTGCCCCGCCTCTCGCGCGAAATCCGCACCGGTGCCGAGGCCCGCGCCCTGCATACCCAAAATCGCGGCCTCGAACTTGCCCTCCTTCTTACCCTGCCGGCCGCCATCGGCCTCGCCATCGCCGCCCGCCCCATCCTCGCCGTGCTGTTCCAGCGCGGCCATTTCGGCCCGCACGCGGTGACCGAGGTCGCCCGCGCGCTCACCGCCTATGCCGCCGGCCTGCCTGCCTTCGTTCTCACCAAGGTCGTCGTCACCGGCTTTCTCGCCCGGCGGGATACGCTCACCCCGGTGAAAATCGCCCTCGTCGTCATGGTCATCAACGCGGCACTCACGGTCTGGCTCGGACTTTATGCCGGCTTCGCCCATGTCGGCATCGCCGCCGCCACCTCCCTCAGCGGCTGGCTCAACGCGCTGGGGCTTATGGCGGTCAGCCACCACCGCAACCATTTTCGGCTGGACGCCCGCTCGCGCCGGATTCTGCCGCGCATCGCGCTCGCCGCCATCGTCATGGGTGCCGTAATCGCCGGCCTCATCCCTCGCCTCGCCACCCCACTCGCCACGCCAGGCCTCACCAAATACGCAACCCTCCTCGCCCTCGTCGCCATCGGCCTCGCCACCTACGCCACCGCCGCCCTCCTCACCGGCGCCGCTAACTGGCACGAACTCCGCGGCCACATGTTCAAACGCGCCTGACCATGCCCAGGCCCCCATTCCATTTTTTTATTCTTTCTTCCGGGCGGACATCGCCCGCCCTAAGGATTCTCAAGACAAATCAAAGAGACAGAACGTTCTTTTTTGAAAAAAAGAACAAAAAAACTTTTGTTACTTTGGCCCCGCGTTCGTTGTTGGCCTCGGTATCCCAAAATACTTCAGGGCGGGCAAAGCCCGCCCAAGAATCAAAAGTTTTTTGCGCGAATTTTTTTCAAAAAAGGTCGCTCCTT
>JAJXVA010000262.1 GCA_021782435.1 Pseudomonadota bacterium | reverse complement strand
TTTGGGCGTCGGGCGCGGTTTCGCGCAGGCCGAAATTCAGCGCGCCCGCCTTGTAGCCCGGGAATTTGCCGAGGTGGAAAAAGCGGAACTTCGCGCCGAGCCGGGCGCAGGCGGCCTCGACCGGGCGCCAGAGGCTCGGGTCGGTGGTGTTGTTGTCGATCACCAGGACCTCGTAGTCGGGGTAATCGAGGGCGGCGAGGCCACGCAGGGTTTCGATCACCATCTCGGGCGGTTCGTTGCAGATCGGCAGATGCAGGCTGACTTTCGGCAGGTTGGCGGTATCGAAGCTGGGCAGCACGTTGGGGCGGCGCTTCATGACGCGGCCGAAGATGGTCTCGGCGAGTTCGAAACTGTCGGCGGTGAGGAGGAACAGCAGCAGGCCCTGGAAGGCGGCGAGCACGACCCAGACCAGGGCGGGGACGAAGCTGAGATAGGTCGCGGCCATGGTCATCAGCATGGCGGCCATGGCGCCGAAGAAGCCTTGCAGCAGGGTCGCGAAGATCAGCTTGCCCTCGAAGCGGATATCCGGGCGGCGCGACAGCAGGCCGAGGGCGACGAGGGCCGCGAGGGCCGCGCCGCCGAGCGCCCAGGGGGCGTAATCAGGGCTTTCCCGCACCGGGCCGGTCATGGCCCATTTGGCGTGGCGGCCCATGTTGAACATGCCCCAATAGCCGGCGGCGCGGCCCTCGAAGCTGGTTTTCCAGGGCTGGTCGAAGGCTTCCATGACGAAATAATCGAGCCCCCGCGCGCGGGCGATGTTGAAGAAGCCGCGCAGGAACCGGGCCTGGTTGACGCGGCTGGCGACCGCGCCGCCGATATCGACGCCGTTCGACGGCCAGCCGATTTCACCGATGACGATTTTTTTGCCGGGATAGGTGGCCTGCAACGTGTCGTATTGCTGCATGACGACGCGCAGCGCGTCGCGTTCCGGCACGCCTTCCCAGTAGGGCAGGAGATGGACGGTGATGAAATCGACCGCGCGGACCAGTTCGGGGTGGCGGAGCCAGATGAAATAGGGCTCGGCGGTGGAGACCGGGACGTGGACCGATTTTTTTACCTGCGCGATGTCACGGATGAGTTCGGCGGTGGACAGGTCGCCGCGGAGCAGGGTTTCGTTGCCGACCATGACGCGGTCGACATTGTGGTTGGCGTTGGCGACCTGAATGAGGCGGGAAAGCTCGGTCGCGTCCTCGGCGCGTTTGGGCGAGAGGAAACCGCCGAGGGTGACGGAAAGCGGCAGATGGGCGGCGAGTTTGGGGATATCGGCCAGGGTGCCGCGGACCGAATAGGTGCGGATGCGGTCGGCCATGCCGGCGGCGATTTTGAGGTCGGAGGCAATCTGGGTGTCGGTCGGGCCGGGGCCGCTGATGCCGTTTTCGCCGGCGTGATAGGGGGAGAAGGCGAGGCCGGCGACGCTGCCGTCATAATTCGGCACGGTGCGGGGCCGTTCGATGCCGGCCCAGGTGCCAAGCGCCACCGCGGCCGCCAGCAGAACGGCGCCGACGCTGGTGGGGTGAAAGAAACGCTGCCAGCCGGTTTCCTGCCCGGCCGAGGTGGCGGAGCGGGTAGCGCCGGTGAAGGCGGTATTGGTGCGGGCCAGGGTGGTCGCGGGAGCGCGCATGGTGTTGGGTCGTCCGTGCCGTGATGCCTCGTGCCGGGCGATGGTCAACCCGACATCGTGCCATTAAGCCCGGGAGTGGGGCAACGCCTGGGCCGGATTGCGGCAAATCGGGGGCATTTGCGGCGGGACGCCCTGCCGGTCGTTGCCGACGCGGCAGGGCCATGGCGGGGAGGTCAGGCGATGAGGCTGGGCAGCAGGGCGTCGAGCTGGGCGAAGGATTCCGCCATGCCGCCCTCCATGCCGGCGATGGCGTGGGTGAGCGCCTCGGCGGAGGGGTAGAGCTCGCGCAGGACGAGGCGGGTGGTGCCGTCGGTTTCCGCGAAGGTGACGGTGGTGACGGCCCCCTCGGCATTTTCCTCGTTGGTCCAGACGAGGCGGGTATCGGGAACGACCTCGATGTATTTGCCGAAGAACTCGAGGACGTTGTCGCCATGGGCGAATTTGAAGCGATACGAACCGCCGGTGCGGACATCGTTGTCACAGGCGAGAAAGCGGACCCCGGTGGATTGCGGCGCCCACCATTGGACGAGGAGCTCGGGCCGGGTCCAGGCGGCGAAAACGATGCGGGCCGGCGCGCTGAAATGCCGGGTGATGACGATTTCCCGGTCGGAGGCACGTTCGACACGGGTGGGATTAGTGGCGGCGGGCTTATTTTCGACGGTCGTGGCCATCAACGGCCTCCTGCTGTTTGAGGTGATCGACGAGCGTATCGAGGGCGGCGAAGCGGGCTTCCCAGAGCTGGCGATAGCCGATGATCCAGGCCGCCTCGCGGTCGAGCGCGCTGGGGCCGAGCTGGCAGGTGCGCACGCGGCCAATTTTGTGGGTCGCGACCAGCCCGGCGGTTTCGAGCACGTGTATGTGCTTTTTCATGCCGGTAAGGGACATGTGGAAACTATCGGCAAGGTCGGTGACCGACGCCTCAGCCTGGCCGAGGCGCTGGAGCACGCCGCGGCGCGTGGCATCCGCGATGGCGGCGAAGCTGGTATCCAGGGCGATAGGCTGATACTGAACCATGTGGTTCAGTATTGGACCGAAATCGGGCGGCGCGCAAGTGGGGTTTCATTCGCGCTGAGGGTAGTCGGGGCGGGTGGGAGGAATTTCGCCGGCGAGGTGGGTATCGGGTTCGGGCGCGGGCGCGGGCTTGGATTGGCCTGGCCACAGGCGCGGGTGCTGGCGCCGGCGTGGGGGTTTGGGTT
>JAJXVA010000051.1 GCA_021782435.1 Pseudomonadota bacterium | reverse complement strand
GTTTGCGGAAGCGTGGGCGGGGTGGGGGTGGGGTGCGATTTTGCTTGTGATGGCGGGGGCGGTCGATCGGGCCACGCGGCGCGGTTGCGGCCGAGCGGCGTGACCAACCCGGAGATCGCGGACATTCCGAAGTGCAGTTCGAGGAGAGTTTTGGCGTATGGCAGTCATAGTTTATTTTTTTCCATTCCAATAAAGTGTTTCTTTTCAGTGGGCTTGAAACGATCCTCGCGTGACCCAATCTGGACAGTTGATCGTTACCGATAATTTCCAGGCTTAGTTCTTACCAGATCGGTTTACTATATTTTTCTTTGGCACCGCCGCGGCGGAACTTCGGACCGAGCGGCGGGCCGATACAGGAGATTTGGTTGTGAAGCACATGATGATGACGGCGGTGGCGCTGAGCCTGCTGGGCGGGGCGGGGGCGATGGCTCAGCCTCGGGACCAGAACGGCCACCATGGGGCAAAGCATGGCGGGATGCGGGGCGCATCGGAGATGCGGCACATGGCCCCCCAGGCGATGCGGCGCGGACCGATGATGCGGAACATGCACGCGGTCGCGGACCAGCCGCACTGGTCGCGGGGGGACAGGTTGCCGCATGCCTATATCGGCCAGCAGGCGCCGTGGGTGAATTGGCGGGCACGGCATTTCCGGCGGCCGCCGCCAGGCTATCAATGGGTATCGTATGACAACCGATTTCTGCTGGTTGCCGTCGCGAGCGGGCTGATTGCCGATGTGATCCTGAGCAATGGCATGCCGTGAGGGAGATTTCTCTGCCCGGCGCGGGCGGTCGTGACTTGCGTGTTTTTCGAAGCTGATCGGAGGTAGACATGAATAGGCTTGGTACAACCCTGCTCGCGGCGACCCTGATTTGCGGCGGCGCCGCGACGATGCGACCGGACCTGGCTTATGCCGAGACCAAGGCGGACCTGGACAGCGCCTCGACCTTGGCGCTGCGGAAGCTGGAACAATCCGACCCGTTCGCCACCAGGCTGGCGCACGAGGCGCGGGCGATTCTGATATTCCCGAATATCGTCAAGGCCGGCCTGGTATTCGGCGGCAGCTATGGCGAGGGTGAATTACAGAGCCACGGCATGGTGCAGGGCTACTACAACACGGTGAGCGCGTCCTGGGGGTTGCAGGCCGGGGCACAATCCTACGGCTATGTGCTGTTTCTGATGTCCGACAAGGCGCTGAGCTATGTGCGCAGCACCCATGGCTGGGAGCTGGGCGTGGGGCCGACCGTCGTGGTGGTGGACAAGGGGGCGGCGGCGAACCTTTCGACCACGACGCTGCACGACGATGCCTATGCCTTCGTGTTCGGCCAGCAGGGGCTGATGGCGGGGGTGAGCATCGAGGGCACCAAGATTTCTCGTATAAAACAATAACCGGGAGTTGAGAGTTCATGTCACTGATAAGTCTGATCATCGTACTCGTATTCGTCGGCGTCATTCTATGGCTGGTGAATAATTACATCCCGATGGACGGGAAGATCAAGAATATCCTGAACGTGGTCGTCGTGATCGTGGTGGTGCTGTGGCTGTTGCAGACCTTCGGCGTGCTCGGGTCGATCGGCGGCCTGCGTATCGGGCGCTAGAGCGGATGGCCTCCGGGTCGACGCACCCGGAGGCGACAAGCCGCTCGACCCATAAAAATCAACGCGGATGGCCTCCGGGTCGACACACCCGGAGGCGACAAGCCGCTCGACCCATAAAAATCAACGCGGATGGCCTCCGGGTCGACGCACCCGGAGGCGACAAGCCGCTCGACCCATAAAAATCAACGCGGATCGCCTCCGGGTCGGCGCAGCCGGAGGCGACAAGCCGCTCGGGGGATGCCCGGATCGCGTTACGTGCCGGGCGCCGCGCGCTGGAGTTTGGCTTTCTCGACGATGTCGATCACGGCTTGCGCCAGGGAATACGCCGCGAGGTCGGCGCACGGCACGAACCGCGCCTGGTCGACATCCCCGCCGGGGCGAGGTTCACCGGACCGCCAGGGGGCGGTGTAGTCGATGATGGTGTAATGGTAGCGGATGCGCCCCGTGGCATCGCGGTGGATGCTGTCGATGACGCCGACGAGATGGGGTTGGCCGATGGTGACGCCGGTTTCCTCGCGCACCTCGCGGCACGCCGCCTCGGCGGCGGTTTCACCGAGCTTCTGCGCGCCACCGGGGAGCGACCAGGCGCCCAGGGCGGGGGCGCGGGCGCGGCGGATGAGCAGCACCGAGCCCGCGCGGAACACCACGCAGCCGATACCGACCAGGGGGCGGGACGGGTATTCGCGCGCGGTCATGGCGGCGGCGGACGCAGCGGGTTGGTGCCGGTCGCGGCGAAAATTTCCCAGGCGGTGGCGCCGAGATGGGGCAGGTGCGGGTAGGTGTAGGGCGTGGCGCCCGGGGCATTGGCGAACCCGGTGGTGACCGAGCCCGAAAAACTCGCGTAGAGCAGCCCGTCCGGGGCGCGGTTGGCGCGGATGGCGGCGAGCGCCGCGTCATCGGGCAGGGCGAGGGCGGCGAGCGCCGTACCCTCGGTCCAGGCGGTTTGGCGCGAGCCGGTGCTGAAGGCGTAGCCGGCGCCGGCGCGCAGATGGGCGCGCAGATGGGCGCGCAGATGGGCGCGGACATAGGCGCGGGCGCGGCCCCATTCGGCCGGGGCGTGGCGAAAGCCGAGCAGGGGCAGCAATTGCGCATCGAGCGCGACCGGGCCTTCGCCGCTGCCGGTTGCGAAATCGCCCGGACCTTGCTGCCACCGGGAGGCCACGAAGTCGCGCGCGCTTTCGGCTTCTTCTGCCATGCCGAGGCGGCGGAAGGCGACCGCGGCCTCGGTGTTCTGTTCGGTGGATTGGAAGGCGAGGCGAGTTTGGGCGCGATCCTCGCCGACCGTGCCGCCGGTGAAGCCCGCGCCGCGCGGGGCGGCGAAGCCCGCGACGACGCGCATCAACCGCGCCGCTTCGGGGGCGGGATGGTTCGGCGCGAGCCAGATCAGGGCCAGCGCCGCCCAGGCGAGGTTGCCGGTGCCGGAGCCGATGGCATAGGCGTCCTCGTCCCAGCGCTTCGCCGCCACGTCCCACCAGCCGGGCAGCGCGACCGGGCCGGCGGCGGGCACGGGACCGGCGCGATAGGCGTTGCGCAGCCGGCCGTCGGGGAAATAGCGGTCGTGGTTCGCGGCGTAGACCAGGGCGGCGCCGATGCGGGCGGCGAGGGCGCGGTCGTGGCAGGCGAGGAGGGCGATGAGCGCGAGTGCGTTGTCGTAGGTGAAGGCGACCTGGCGCAGCGCGGGGTCGGTCGCGGTGGGATAGCTCGGCAGCAAGACCGGATCGGTGCCGGGGGGCGCGAGCGCCGCGATGGCCTGGCAGGCGTGCGGCGCGGGACCGGCGGCGCTGCCGGACAAGGCCAGACCCAGGACCAGGGATGGTATCATCCGGTTTTCTTGACGGTCAGCGGGCCGGGGGCCTGGGTGACCGGCATGAGCTCGATGCGGTTGATGTTGATGTGCGGCTTCTGGGCGACCGCCCAGGCCACGGCCTCGGCGATATCCTCGGGCATCAGCGGGTTGGCGCCCTCATAGAGTTTGGCGGCGCGGTCGCGGTCGCCCTTGAAGCGCACCTCGCTGAACTCGCTGCCGCCGACCAGGCCGGGCTCGATGGTGATGACGCGCACCCCGGTGCCGACGAGGTCGGCGCGCAGATTGCGGCTGAACATCAGCACGAAGGCCTTGGTGGCGCCGTAGACGTTGCCGCCGGGATAGGGGTGGGAGCCGGCGATGCTGCCGAGATTGACGATATCCCCGACGCCGCGCGCGACCATTTGCGGCAGGAAGGCACGGGTGAGGCGCACCAGGCCGGAGACGTTGGTGGCGATCATGGTTTCCCAATCGGTGATGTCGGCAGCACTTGCGGGGTTGAGCCCGAGCGCGAGCCCGGCATTGTTGATCAGGACATCGACCTCGCGCCATTCGGGGGGCAGGGCGGCGGGGAGCTGGTCGACCGCGGCGGTATCGGTGACGTCGAGCCCGACCGGCAGCACCGCGTCGCCCAGTTCGGCCTGTAGCGTGTGCAGCCGTTCGCGCCGGCGGCCGGTGGCGATGACGCGATGGCCATCGCGCACGAAACGCTCGGCGAAGGCGCGGCCGAAGCCGGCGGTGGCGCCGGTGATGAGCACGGTTTTCGACATGGCGGGACCTTTGCGCGGGTTCAGGGTTTGGGGTCGATCCGTACCGAGACGGGACAATGATCGGAGAGCGCGTCTTTCAGCGCGGGGCTGGTTTCCTTGTAGACCATCACGCGCAGACTGTGCGGCACAAGCCATGACCGGGCGGGGCCGCCCAGTAAAATATGATCGATGAACCGGTCGCCGCCCCAGCAGGGGCTGGCATAGCCCTGGGTGGTGTCGCGCAGCGGCGCGATCTGGTCGAGGGCGGGCAGGAAAGCGTCGCGCCCGTCCATGTCGCGGTTGAAATCTCCGAGCACGGCGAAGGCGACATGCTCGGCCTCACGCGCCGCGACCCAGGGACCGATGACCCGCAACTGGGCGCGCAGGGTGCGGCAGGCGCGGCTGCGATAGGTGAGCGGGCGATCCCAGCAGCCGGTTTTGAGGTGCACGGCGAGCACCCGGAGCGTGGCGCCACCGGGAAAGACGAGCGTGGCATCGAGCCCCGAGCGTAGCGGATACTTTGCCTCGGGCGGGTAGACGTCGAGCGCGGTGAGGTCGGGGTTCTGGTGGAGCGCGATGCCATGGCGCACCGCGAGGCCGACGCGCTGGATGACGTGGTCGCGGGTGAAGAGAAGCGTGTAGTCGGCCGGCGGAAAAAGCCTCGCCAGCGGCGCTGGGCCATCGACTTCCTGGACGGCGACGATATCGGGCGCAAGGAAGGCGGCATAGCGGCGCAGGCGCGCGAAATCGGCGGCGGCGCGAACCGTGACATCGTCCGGCAGGCGGGCATCTCCCTGCGGACGGAGGGTCAGCCAGTCGAGGTTCCAGGTGGTGAGCTTGTACGGCGCGGCGCGCGCCACCAGGGGCGACAGGCAGAGCAGCAGGGCTGCCAGGAATCGCGGCGCGCGCATGGATGGATTAGAAGCCGGACGGGCGGAACGACAAGGGGGCGACGGCGATGGCGGACCAGCTGCGCGTGGGCGTGATCGGCGCCGGACATTTCGGGCGGTTTCATGCGCTGAAACTGGCGGCGAACCCGCGCGTGGCGCTGGCCGGGCTGCACGACCCGGATGCCGCGCGCGCGCGCGAGGTGGGGCGGGAGGTACACGCCGCCGCCCTGCCGCTCGCGGATTTGTGGGCGGCGGTGGACGCGGTGGTGATTGCCGCGCCGGCCGAGGCGCATCACGGGCTGGCGGCCGCGGCGCTCAGCGCGGGCAAGCATGTGCTGGTGGAAAAGCCGATTGCCGCGACGCTGGCGCAGGCCGACCACCTGGCCGAACTGGCGCGCGCGCGCGGCCTCGTGCTGCAGGTCGGGCATCTGGTGCGCTACTCGGCCGAGTTCGCGGCGGTCGCGAGCCGGATGGAAAAGCCGCTGTATATCGAGGCGACGCGGATTGCCCCGTTCAAGCCGCGCGGCACCGATGTTTCGGTGATCCTGGATCTGATGATCCATGACCTGGACCTGGTGCTGGCCCTGGTCGGCAGCGAGCTCGCCAGCGTCGATGCGGTGGGGGCGCCGGTGGCGTCGGCGCATGAGGACATCGCCAATGCGCGGCTGCGCTTCGCCAATGGCTGTGTGGCGACGATCACCGCGAGCCGGATTTCGACCAAGACCGAGCGCAAGATGCGCCTGTTCGCCGCCGGCGGCTATATGAGCGTGAATTTCGTGGACCGGAAACTGACCCTGATCGGGCGGGAGCGCGGGCTGCCGATACCGGGTGGCCAGGGCGCCAGGATCGAGGAGACCAGCTGGCGCGAGCATGACGCGCTGGCGGCCGAACAGGCGGCGTTCCTGGCCAGCATCGGGGAGGGCGCGCCGGTGCTGGTGGACGCGGCGGCGGGGCGGACGGCGCTGGCGGCGGCACTGGCGGTGACCGAGAGCATGGCGCAGTCCCGCGCCGCGGCGCTGGCGGGCGGGCTGCTCACGGACGCCTGACGCGAGGAGGTTCGGACCCTGGCCTGGATCCGGACCCCGGTGCCGCAGCGCCTGGGCGCGAACGCGGCGGCGCTCAGCGTTCCACGCACAGGGCGACGCCCATGCCGCCGCCGATGCAGAGCGTGGCCAGACCCTTTTTGGCGGCGCGGCGGCGCATTTCGTGGAGCAGCGTGGTGAGCACGCGGGCCCCCGAGGCGCCGATGGGATGGCCGATGGCGATGGCACCGCCATTGACGTTCACGCGCGCGGGATCCCAGCCCATTTCCTGGTTGACCGCGCAGGCCTGGGCGGCGAAGGCCTCGTTCGCCTCGATCAGGTCGAGATCGGCGACCTGCCAGCCGGCCCGGGCCAGCGCCCGGCGGCTGGCGGGAATGGGGCCGGTGCCCATGACGGCCGGATCGACGCCGGCGGTGGCGAAGGCCGCGATGCGGGCGAGTGGCGTGAGGTTGCGGCGCGCCGCCTCGGCCGCGGACATGATGATGAGGGCGGCCGCGCCGTCGTTCAGGCCGGAGGCGTTGCCGGCGGTGACGGTGCCGTCGCGGCTGAAGGCGGGCTTGAGCCTGGCCATGCCCTCAAGGCTGGCATCGTGGCGGATATATTCATCGTGTTCGGTAACCACGTAGCCCTTGCGGGTGTTCACGGTGACGGGGACGATTTCGTCGGCGAATTTGCCCGATTTCTGGGCGGCCGAGGCCCGGTGCTGCGAGGCGACGGCGAATTCATCCTGCATGACGCGGGTGATCTGGTAGGTGCGGGCGACGTTCTCCGCGGTGACGCCCATGTGGTAGCCGTGGAAGGCATCGATCAGCCCATCGGACAGCATGGTATCGCGCATGGCGGCATCGCCCATTCTGGTGGGGGCGCGCAGGTGCAGCGCGTGGGGCGCGAGGCTCATGGTTTCCTGGCCGCCGGCGATGACGATGGCGCTTTCGCCGGTGGCGACCTGTTGCGCCGCGAGCGCCACCGCGCGCAGACCCGAGCCGCAGACCTGGTTGAGGGTGAAGGCGGTTTTTTCGTCCGGTATGCCAGCGGCGCGGGCGGCCTGGCGGGCCGGGTTCTGGCCGGTGGCGGCGGTGAGCACCTGGCCGAGAATGACCTCGTCGATTTCGGCCGGCGCGATGCCGGCCCGGGTGAGGGCGGCGGCGATGGCGACGCGGCCGAGTTCGTGCGCCGGGGTGTTGGCGAAGGCGCCGTTGAAACTGCCGACCGGCGTGCGGGCGGCGGCGACGATGACGATATCGGACATGGGGTTCCTCCTGTAACCGGGGCGGCCGTGCCGGGTTGGCCGGTCATGATGCGATGCACAATACCGCGTTCGCCGCGACCTGGTTAGCGCCGTTTGGGTGGTGACTGGCGCGATTCCGGTGAGGCTTCCGCCCGTCGGCGGGGCGGCGGGGGTTGGGGTGGCCGGGTGAGGGTGGCGAGCCAGGCGATGAGCGCGGGCCACAGCGTGGCGGCACCGGATTTGCCGATGACCAGGCTGACGTGACCGCCAGCGATTTCCCGGACCTCGGCGCCGGGCAGGCGGGCGGCGAGCGGGCGGGCGCTTTCGGGGGGGACGATGCGGTCCTGGCCGGGGAGGGCGACGAAGCTGGGCACGCGGAGGTTTTCGGGCAGGATGGGCTGGCCGGCGATGCGCCAGGCGCCGGCGTCGGGGGTGTTGCGGCCGTACCAATCGATCAGGCATTCGCGCGCGACCGGCGCGGCGAGAGGCACGCAGTCATTGGCCCAATCCTCGATCGCGACGAACAGGGCGGCCGCGTCGGAGGAGGGGTCCAGGGTTGCGAAGCGCCGATATTTGGCGGCGACCTGATCGGGGTCGAGCAGGGCGAAGAGGGCTTGCAGCAGGTCGATCGGCAAGGTGCCGGAGCCGGCGAGGATGGGTTCCAGCATCAGCCCGGCGGCGGCGAGACGGTCGGCCTGGGTGGGGTCGGGGGCGCGGAACTGCCACGGCGTGGCGAGCAGGCCGAGGCCGCGCACGAGATCCGGCCGGCGGAGCGCGGCGGCGAGCGCGAGCAGGCCGCCGAGGCAATAGCCGACCAGCGCGACGGGCTGGCCGATGGCGATGAGGGCGCGTTCGAGTGGGCCGCAGACATAGTCGGTGAGGGAAAAGTCGCGGGTGATGGGGTCCGGCCAGCCCCAGTCGAGCACCAGCGTGCGCCAACCCGCGGCCGCGACGTGGCGGAGCAGGGAGCGATCCTGGGCGAGATCGAGGATGTAATAGCGGTTGATGAGGCTGGGCACGAACAGGACCGGCGCGCCGGCGCCGCCATAGTCGAGCAGACGGCAATTGCCGTCCTGCCAGGCGACCGGCGCCTCGGGCAGGTCGCGGTGAGAGGGGTGGGCGCGATAGGCGACGATGCCGCGCAGGAGCCGCGCCTCCGGCTCGGGTGGGGGCGGGAGGAAGGCGGTTGGATCAGGCGCGGCCGCGGCCTGGGCGAACAGGGCGTTCCAGGGCGGCGAGGCGGGATTCCAGGCTGGCCACCCGGGCATGGAGGCGCTGGACCGCATCCGCGCCAGCATCAGGTGCAGCAGCAGCGGGCGGGGGCCGCGACGCGCCGGGGGCGGGGGCGGGCTCATGCGGGAGAGCGGCACGCAGGGCCGGGGCGAAACGCTCCCACAACAGGCCGATATAGCGCTGGGTGTCGTGCCATTCGCGGTCTTGGGCGAGGTGGGCGAGTTCGCTTTGCCAGAGGGTCAGCCAGTCCTGCCATGGCGTGGCGGGTTGGATTTGCGGCGGCGCGGCGCCGGAGCTGGCGTCATTCATACGGTCCTTCCTGAACCGGAGCGAGGATGCGCCTGGCGCTCCGGATGCCCGCTTAAGGTAACCCAGGCGATCGGGGTTGCGCCATAGCGGCGCGCGGCGCGCGGCGCATTTTGCAGCCGCGAATGGTTGAGACCAAACCCGGCGATGGTGTAGTATTAAAGACGTTACACCCCGGAAATGAGTTAGGCGCCAGCATGTCCCAGGCCAAACCAAGCGGCGATGCCGCCGAGACATCGACCCCGGTGGTGATCAAGAAATACGCCAACCGGCGCTTGTACAACACCGAAAGTTCGAGCTATATCACGCTGGAAAACCTGGCGGAAATGGTTCGTGCCGGACGGGATTTCGTGGTCTATGACGCGAAATCCGGCGAGGATATTACCCGGTCTGTGTTAACCCAGATCATCGTTGAGGAAGAGAATAAAGGCAGCGCACTTCTACCTACTGGTTTTTTACGGCAGTTGATCGGGTTCTATGGTGGCAGCTTGCAGGGGCTGGTGCCTGGCTATCTGGAGAACGCGATGACGGCGTTTGGCCACCAGCAGGAACAGTTGCGCGAGACCATGCAGAAAACCGTGGGTAATTTTTTCCCGGGGATGGAAGAGGTGAGCCGGCAGAATTTGGCGATGATGGAGCGGGCGATGAGTTTGTTTTCTCCGTTCTACCGCCCGGCGCACGGGGCAGCGAATGGCGCGGCGGCGGGTGAGGTGGCGGCGGGTGAGGTGGCGGCGGGTGAGGTGGCCGGGGGCGCGGCGGCGGGTGACAGTGCCGAAGTTCTGGCGCTGCGCGCCGAGGTTGAGGCGCTGCGCGGCGCGCTTAATGAAATTTCACGAGAAAGCGCGAAAACGAACGCGACATCGAAGCCGTCTGATGCTACTTGATTCGCGCTGCGTTTCAACCGGCTGGTTACATTTTGGGTGGATACGCGGTGTGACCTGGACTGGGGAATACCATGGCGAACCTAGCCACTGAAAACGACGACGAAATCGACGGCGCGATGACCAACGCGTCGGATACCCGGCCGTTGGCCCGCGCGAGCGAGGCGGACCGGCATGTGGGGGCGCGGATTCGGGAACGGCGGGTGATGCTGGGACTTTCGCAGCAGCAACTGGCGGCGATGATCGGCGTGACATATCAGCAGGCGCATAAATACGAGCGCGGGCTGAACCGGATTTCCGCCGGTCGGCTGTTCGAGATCGCGGAAGTGCTGGCGGTGCCGATTGCCTGGTTCTTTGAGGGGTTGAACAGCGCGATTCGTGAGGAATTGCCACCACGGCAGCGTATGTGCCTGGAACTGGCGCGCAATTTCGCGACCATCGACAACGAGAAGCACCAGGAAGCCCTGAGCCAGATGGCGCGGGCGCTGGCCGCGCAATCGAGCAAGCGGAGCGGTTGACCGGTCGCTGGGCAGCGTTGGCTGACCGCTGACGGTTTGGCGCCATTCCGGACGCCGCGTGACGAGGCCCGGGGGCGGCCGTGCCCGCGGCGATTGCGCCGGTGGTTTCAGCGCGGCCGATGACACGCTAACACCGGGCCATGCCCCAGGATGACCGCGCCACCGAACCGACCACGACCGAGCTGATTGCGGTCATCGTGGCGGTGACGGCGCGCGAGCCCCGGATTTTGACCGTGGATGGGCACAGCCTGCCGGCGGGGGCGTTTCTTTCCGGCTATCGCTCATTGCAGGCGAGTTTGCGCGGCTGGGTGGAGAAGCAGACCCGGCACACGCTCGGATATATCGAGCAATTGTATACGTTCGCCGATCATGGGCGCACCGGCAATGACCGGCGCACGATTTCGATTTCGTATCTGGGGCTGACGCGTGAGGCGGAGGCGGCCAGGGGGGCCTCCTGGCAGGGGTGGTATCGGTATTTTCCGTGGGAGGATCACCGCGCGGAACCCCGACAGGCGGCGGCGATGGAACAGGCGCTGCGCGCCTGGGCGGACGCGGGCGGGAGCGCCGCCATCCGGGGCCAACGCCGCAGCCGCGCCGCCTATACGTTCGGCCTGGAGGGGCATGGCTGGAACGAGGACCTGGTGCTGCACCGCTACGAATTGCTGTACGAGGCGGGGCTGGTCGAGGAATCGCCGGAATTTTGCGGCGCGATCACGCTCGGCACCGCCATGCGACACGATCACCGGCGGATTCTGGCAACCGGCATCGCGCGGTTGCGGGCCAAGATCAAATACCGCCCGGTGGTGTTCGAGTTGATGCCGCCGGAGTTCACGCTGCTGGCGTTGCAGCAATGTGTGGAGGCCCTGGCCGGGCGGCGGCTGCACAAGCCCAATTTCCGCCGACTGATCGCGCAGGCGGAGTTGGTCGAGGAAACCGGCGGCAGCGAGGCGGAAACCGGCGGCCGACCGGCGCGGCTCTACCGGTTCCGGCGCGATGTGCTGCTCGAGCGCGCCTTTGGCGGCACCAAGCTGCCGGTCGCGCGGTCGCGGTGAGGCGGGGTGGCGGAACCGGTGACGCGCGGCTGAAACGCTGCGCGGGCGGGAAGACTTGACCCGCGAAAAGCTCAACCCCAGTATAAGGGGCATCAACCGGGCGCGCCCCTTATGCTCTGTTAGAGTATTAGGGCCACCCCTGCAAGGGACGAGCGTTATGGCCGGCGTGGACGTTGTCTTCCCTCCCCCATTCCCAGCCGAGATGCTGTATGCGCGGGTGCGGCGCGTGGTGCCCCCCCTGGCCTGGGCCGGGTTCGAGGAGGACGTGGGCGCGATTCTGGCGCTGAAACGCCAGCGCGACGCGGTGATCCTGGCGCATAACTATCAGACCCCCGAGATATTCCATTGCGTGGCGGATATCGTGGGCGACAGCCTGGCGCTGGCGCGGGAGGCGATGCGCACCGATGCGCGCGTGATCGTGATGGCGGGCGTGCACTTCATGGCCGAGACCGCGAAGCTGCTGAACCCGGACAAGACCGTGCTGATACCGGATTTGCGGGCCGGGTGCTCGCTGGCCGACAGCATAACCCCTGCCGATATCCGGCGGCTGCGCGAGGCCCACCCGGGCGTGCCGGTGGTGACGTATGTGAACACCTCGGCGGCGGTGAAGGCGGCCTCCGACATCTGCTGCACCTCGGGCAATGTGCGCCGGATCGTCGAGGCGCTGGGCGTGCCGAAGGTCATTCTGATTCCGGATGAATTTCTGGCCCGGAACGTCGCCCGCGAGACGGGTGTGGAAATAATTACCTGGTCGGGTCATTGCGAGGTGCACGAGCGGTTCAGCGCGACCGAGATCCGCGAGTTGCGGGAAAGTCATCCGGGTGTGACGGTGCTGGCGCATCCGGAATGCCCGCCCGAGGTGGTGGCGGCGGCGGATTTCGCAGGCTCGACCGCGATGATGGAAGACTATGTGACCCGGCACCAGCCGGCGCAGGTGGCGCTGATCACCGAGTGCTCGATGAGCGACAACATGGCCGCGCGCAACCCCGATGTGGAATTCATCCGCCCATGCGGCCTGTGCCCGCATATGAAGCGGATTTCCCTGGCCGGGCTGCGCCGCTCGCTGGAGACGATGACCCATGAGGTGACGATAGCGCCCGACCTGGTCGCCCCCGCGCGTGCGGCGGTGGAACGCATGCTGGCGTTCTGACCAGCCGAACCGGACATAGCCCGAGAGGGGATCAAGACGTGTCGGACGTGACTTCGGTTCTGATCGTGGGCGGTGGCTTGGCCGGGGCGATGGCGGCGCTGGCGCTGGCGCCGCTGCGCGTGACCCTGTTGATGAAGGCGCCGCCGGGCGAGCAGGCGGCCAGCGCCTGGGCCCAGGGCGGGATTGCCGCGGCGATGGCGCCGACCGATTCGGTGGCCGCCCACGTGGCCGATACGATGGCGGCCGGCGATGGGTTGTGCGACCCCGACATGGTCGGGCGCGTGGTGGCGGGCGGACCGGAGCTGATCGCCCGCCTGGCCGAACTCGGCGCGCGGTTCGACCGCGACGCGGATGGCACGCTGCGCCTGGGACTGGAGGCCGCGCATGGTCAGCGACGGATCGTGCATGCCGGGGATGCGACCGGGCGGGAGGTGTTGCGCGCGGTGCTGGCGGCGGCGGCGGCGGCGCCGCACATCACGTTCCGATACGGGGAAGCGCGGCGGCTGATGTTGCGCAATGGCGCGGTGGTGGGGGTGGCCCTGGCCGACGGGACGACGTTGGCCGCGCGCGCGGTGGTGATGGCGACGGGCGGATTGGGCGGATTGTATACCCATACGACCAATCCCAAAG
>JAJXVA010000261.1 GCA_021782435.1 Pseudomonadota bacterium | reverse complement strand
TTCGGGCATTCGGTTTTCCTGTGGCCGCCTGTGCCACGTGACCGGTTTCCACTACCTCATCGCGGCGATCAACCGGGGGCGCAGGGACGGCAGGGCCGCCGCGTCCGTTCCGGCAGCCCGATGGGTTTCGCGAGGATTGAGACGGGGGTTAACCGTTCAGTCACGCCTGGGCGCTACACCGGGCCGCCTGCCGCGGCAGTTCCTGCACGACGCAAGCTCTTTGCAACCTTCACGCGCCTATGACCGTAGGCACCCTATGAGTATGAATACTCATGGGGTATCCGGTAGCCGCATAGGGGGCTTCATGAAACTCGAGGTGGCAGGAGCCGCACTGCAGGAACTGACGAGCCGCTTCGAACTCGTTTTTCCCCGCTCTCCGGATCAGTTGGACGACGTTTTTCGCCTTCGCTATCAAGTCTATTGCCTGGAGCGCGGCTTCGAACCCGCGCGCAACGGCCGTGAGAGCGATCGGTTCGACCCGTTTGCCCGGCATGCGCTGGTCCGTGACCGGGCCAGCCATCAGCCGGTTGGAACAGTCCGGCTGGTTCCCCCTGCCCCAGGGGATATTTTGTTGCCTTTTCCGATCAACAAAGCCTGTGACCCCGCCCTGCTTCGGCATCTGCCGCTTGCGCATACTGCCGAAATCTCACGCTTCGCGCTTTCAAAAAGTTACCGAACGGACCACGGGGTGACCGGCTCGCTGCTGCGGCTCTTTCTGATGCGCGGGGTCATCGCGCTCAGCGGCGAGTTGGGACTGACCCATTGGTGCGCCCTGATGGAGCCGTGCCTGATGCGGCTCCTGCGCGCGACCTCGATTCACTTCCAGCCGCTCGGCGGGCCGGTGGAGCATCACGGCCTGCGCCAGCCCGCGGTGGCAGTGATTACCGAGGTGTTGACCCGATCGGCGCGGGAGCAGCCGCTGTTCTGGGATTTCGTGACCGAAGGCGGCCGACATGGGGACGTCCAACGGCTGGAACTCGCGGCCTGAGCACCCAACCGGCCAAACGTCCCGCAAGCGATTCCCGATACGGCGGCGCAACTGCGCGCGCGGTGGCCCGGCATCAGGGCACGGGTGATGGCGCGCTCCCGGCCGTGTCCGCGATCAGCGCCTCCAGCGGCAGGCGGGTCGAACGCGCGCCGGGGAGCCGCGGCCGGGCCTCGCCGATACGGCCGACGAACAGCACGTCGTGGGGGGAGCGGCCGGTGACCGCCTGAAACTGCTGGGCCAGCAGCGCGGCCTTGGCGCGCAGGTCCGCATCGGCGGTGAATATCGCGCCGCTCGCGCCATGGTCGGCAAACGCCAGGGTCGCCGTGACCGGCTGCAGCGCCAGCCCCAGTCGGGACGCGGTCAGCCATAGCCGCTGCACCTGGCCACCGGCCCGCAGTACGGCGGATCGCGCGGGCCCCGCCGGCGCCGGGTCCTTGCGGCTGATCACGAAGAACGCCGCGCTGTTGCGGGCGGGCCACCGGTCGAGCAGCAGCGCCGTCGCTGCCGCCCCGCCGAGCCGGTTGAGCAGCCGCATGCGGGACCAGTCCCGCATGGACCAGCGCATGAGCGGCAGCATCGGGCCCGGCAGGCCGACCGCCCCCACCGGAATGGCGTCTGGGCTGTGCACGCGCGTCCAGTCCAGGACCTGCTGGTGGATGGGGAAGGCTTCGGCCGCCCGCAGCCGGATGCCGGTAGCCAGGGCGTTGAGCCGGCCGAACTGCCGGAGCGCGCCCGCGCCCTCGTGCCATTCGAGCACCAGGCTGTTGTCCCCTGGGCCCTCCCCCAGGCAGACCGCGAGCGCCTGTTTTTCGGCTCCGCTGAGCCGGCGGCGCCGGTAGCCGCGGCGATCGACCGAGCGCAGCGTCAGGAAGGAGAGCAACGGATCGGGCAGCGCGCCGGGCGCGGGCGGGAACCGAAGCAGCAGGCCTGGGTGGTCCGGCTCGCCGGTCTCCTCCCATTGCATGCCGCGTTGCCAGGCGGTGGCCGCCACGCGGAGGGTCTCGATCAGCATCCCGGCGGCCAGAAGCGTCGGTTCGCCGCCGCGATACTCGTAAACGCCGCCGGTCGCGTTCCGGCGGAGGTCCACCGCGACGGTTTCATCATCCAGGATCCGGAAGCGCCAGGGCTGGGTGTTATCGCCGCTCGGGGCCCAGCGCCCGAGATCGAGGATCTCCTCGATCGTGGAGTTCGGGCCGGCGGGCTGGAGGCGAGGCGGCGCCGCGGCGGCGGTCCGGCGGCCGAACTGGTGGCGCGCGATGCCGAGTTTGGCCCGTTGCAGCGGGCCGGCGTTGCCGAAGCGCAGCCGGCTGAGGACCAAGCGATCCCGGTAGGCGTCGTAGTGGTGATGCCACGGGGCGGCCTTCACGTCGCCACGGCCGAGCAGCAGCTTGACTGCGGCGACGGCGGTGACCCCGGCGCAGAGCTGGATCGCGGCAATGGTGGAGGGACCTTGTCGCGCCGCCAGATCGACCCGGGCGCGGTCCACGAGATAGGAACCCCGGAGCCCTGCCGGCGCCAATCCCAGCAGGAAGCGCAGGAACTGTTCGTTTTCCGGCTGGCCCTCGAGGCGGAAATACTGCTCGAAGTGCATGCCGCGCGGCTGAAAGATCAGGAAGCCGACCCCCATGCCGATCGGCGCGGCGGTGACGGCGGGAATGCCGCGTTCGGCGCAGCGAGCGAAGATCTGGCGGCGGATCGGGATTTCGAAGAAATCGAGACCGTCCGCGAACAGGTCCGCGCCGTCGAGGAATGCATCGATCCGGTCAGGCGTGACGCCGGAATCGAAGCGACGGATTTGCAACTCCGGGTTGATGTCGCGGGCCATCGCCTCCAGC
>JAJXVA010000050.1 GCA_021782435.1 Pseudomonadota bacterium | reverse complement strand
CCAGTATTCTCGCGGGCCCGCTTTTTCCGCTCGCCATGGCGGTTGCCGTCCTGCTGACCCTCACAATCCTGCGCAAACACCGCCAGGACCCGAACTTCCCGCTCTATCCCGCCGCCTTTACCGCCCTCATGACGCTGCTAGTTTTCGTCTTCGCCCGCCTATGGTCCCACAACCATCCAAAACTCATCCTCACGGAAACCCATCTCGGCGTTCACCGCTTCGCCGCTTTCCCGCTCCGTATTCCGTGGCAGGACATGCAGCACATCGACGATGTTCGCCGCATCTCGCTTCAGTTGGGCTTTCGCCGCCGCCGTATCGAAATCCACTGGCAAGGCGGCATCCTGGCTTTCGGCCCCACCTATTTTCGCTTCCCCGACCTCATCGCCCGCCTCAACCAGGCAAGCCAAACCCACCACATCGCACTCAGGCTGCGAGACGATAACCCCATCGCGCGGTCAACACCGACCAGCCAGCCGGCCGAGGCAGCAGTCGGGGTCATTCACCCTGTTCCCGCTCTCGACCCCGCCCCCCAGGCCGACACGACCTGGACCTTGATCACCGGCAGACCCACTCCCCGATAAGCCGGTGATGGATCCACGATCGGGCGTTATTCTCAGATCAGTCCGAACCTCCGCGCCCGGCGCAGCACCACCACGGTCCAGACCGGCTGCGGCGCCAGGCACAGCAACGGCACCAGCGGCCGCACCGCCTCCGGCGCTTGCAAAAACAGCACGCAACATACCCCGCCCCAAATGGCAAACCCCCAATGCAGCAGGCTTATTCGCACCGCCGCCATGCCGGCGCGATGGGCCAGTTGATACAGATGCCCCCGATGCGCGGTGGTCAGATTTTCCCCGGCCCGCGCCCGCCGGACCAGCGTGAAACATACGTCGTACAGCACGCCCATCAGCAGCATCGGCACCAGCGTGAACGAAAGCGGCGTGGTCTCGAACCGGCTGGCCGCCACCCCCAGCATGGCCAGCACGAAGCCGCAGAACTGGCTGCCGACATCGCCCATGAAAATTCGCGCCCGCGGAAAATTGAACGGCAGAAAGCCAATCACCCCGGCCGCCAGCAGCAAGCACGCGAAATACACGAACCACCCGCCCGCAAACGCCGCGATCCCGGCCAGGAACAGCGCCGCCAGCAGCGCCACCGCGCCGGCCAGCCCGTTCAGCCCGTCGATGAAATTCAGCGCATTGGTGGTGAACACGATCCAGCCCAACGTGATCGCCATACCGAGAAACGGCACGTCCACCGGCCCAAGCACGGGCAGGTCGAAGACATGCACATAAAGGCCGCTGACCAACGCCGCCGATGCCGCCGCCACCTGCGCCGCCAGCTTCACGGTAAACGGAAAATTCCACAGGTCGTCCGCCAGCGAAACCGCGGCAATCGCGAACGAGGCCACGATCACGCCGATGAAATACCCGTTCGCCAGGCGCGAGAACGCGGCGAATTCATACAGCAGCGCCACGCCCACCAGAAACGCCGCCACGATGCCCACCCCACCGCCCTTCGGGGTCGGTCGGTCATGAGCCTTGCGCGCATCCGGCGTATCGAGCAGCCGGACCCGTATCATCAGCCGAACCAGCCCCGCCGAGAGCAGGGCCAGCGCGGCACAGAACGCCAGATGGCGGGCAAGGGCGGCAAGCGTCATGGCTGCGCCGCGCCATACAGGACAGGAGGCCGCGCCACCAGCCCGCGCCTTGCCGCGCGGCGCCGCTGCTGTATAGGCGCGGCATGGCAAGCCCTATCTCGGCATCGCGCATCGCCGTGAACGTCCTGATGGATGGCGTGCTGGCGGCGCTCGCGGTGCCGCTGGCCGGCTATGTCGCGGCGCCCGCCTTGCCCGCCCTGCCGCCGGTCACCTGGGCGCTAGGTGCCGCAAGCCTGCTGCTCGCCGGCCTGCCGTTCCGACTTTCCACCCAATATTGGCGTTTCGCGGGCCTGGCCGACCTGCTCAGCGTCGCCGGTGCGGCCCTGCTTGGCGCCGCCCTGTTCACCGGCGGGGCCCTGTTCATCGGCCTCGCGCTGCCCAGCCCTACCTTCGCCGCCATCCTGGCCATGGCGCTGCTGCTGCTGCTCGGCGTGCCGCGGATCGGCTACCGCCTTGCGCGGGAGAGGCGGGTCACCTCCGCCCGTGCCGGGAGCACGCGGGATGTGCTGCTGGTCGGTGCCGGCGAAGGGGCCGATCTGTTCATCCGCGCACTTCGCCAGGAACACCGCCCACCATTCCGGGTGCTGGGGCTCATTCCGCTTGCCGGCCGCCAAGCGGGGCGGCGCATCCATGGCGTGCCCATCCTGCCTACCGGCCTGGACAGCCTGGCCGCAACCCTTTCCGCCCTCCGGGAAAGCCGTCGTCTGCCCGATTACCTGGTTGTGACCGAAGAAATCGGCGGCCCGACGCTTTCCGCACTGCTCGATACCGCGCAGAGCGAAGGTGTGGCCGTGCGCCGCGCGCCGCGCCCCACCGCCTTGCAAAGCGCGCCCGAGAGCGTCGTTGCCGAAGGTGCCGCTCCCGCCCTCGCGCTCCGTCCCGTTGCCATCGAGGACCTGCTCAACCGCCCCCAGGTCAAGCTCGATACCGCGGGCATTGCCCGCCTGATCAGCGGCCGACGGGTGCTGGTCACCGGCGCGGGCGGCACCATCGGCTCCGAGCTCGCGCGCCAAGTCGCTTCGCTCGCTCCCGCCGAGCTGGTGCTGGTCGATAACGGCGAATACGCGCTGTGGCAGATCGACCTCGAACTCGGCGAATCCCACCCCGCGGTACTCCGCCGCGCCTGCATGGCCGATATCCGCGACGCCGCCCGGCTACGCGCGATCTGCGCCGAATATCGGCCCGAGCTGGTGTTTCACGCCGCCGCACTGAAGCACGTGCCGATCGTGGAGGACAATCCGCTGGAAGGGCTGCGGACCAACGCGGTCGGCACCCGCAACGTGGCCAATGCCGCGCGGGAAGCCGGTGCGCGCGCCATGGTGCTGATTTCGACCGACAAGGCCGTGAACCCGACCAGCGTGATGGGCGCCTCCAAGCGCGTGGCCGAGATGGTATGCCAGGGGCTGGATGAAGCCGCCCGCGGGGATGCTGCCGCCATGCGCTGCGTCACCGTGAGGTTTGGCAATGTGCTCGGTAGCACCGGCTCGGTGGTGCCGCTGTTCCAGCGCCAGCTGACGCGTGGCGGCCCGCTGACGGTTACCCACCCGGACATGCAGCGCTACTTCATGACGGTGCCCGAAGCCGTCGGCCTCGTGCTCCAGGCCAGCGTCGCCGGCGCCGATGACGAAGCCTGGCGGGGCGGCATTTTCGTGCTCGATATGGGCAAGCCGGTGAAGATACTCGACCTCGCGAGGCAGATGATCCGCCTGGCGGGGTTGCGCCCGGACGTCGACGTGCCGATCACCTTCACCGGCCTGCGCCCCGGCGAAAAACTATATGAAGAACTGTTCCACGGCCGCGAGCCCCCCAGCCCCACCGGCCTGCCCGGCCTGCTGATGGCCAGCCCCCGCGTCACCGACCCGGCAGCCATCGGCCCCGCGATCACCGCCATGGAAGCTGCGTGCCTCGCTAATGACCGGGCCAGCGCGCTGTCTCTGCTAGCGGAGCTGGTGCCCGAATTCGACCCCCAGGCCGGCGCCGAAGCCGCCCCCCTGCCCGCCACAGCCCCGGAGCCCCCGGCATGACCGAATCCGTCATCAAATTCCTCGATCTCAGCGCACAGCGCGCGCGGCTCGAACCCGGCCTCTCGGCGCGCCTCCATACGGTTCTGGATCATGGGGCCTTCGTGCTCGGGCCAGAAGTCGCGGCGCTGGAAGCGGCGCTGGCCAGTTTCTGCGGCGCCGCCCATTGCATCGGGGTCAGTTCCGGCACCGATGCGCTGCAAATTGCCATGATGGCCGAAGAGATCGGCCCCGGAGATGCGGTATTTCTGCCCGCTTTCACCTACACAGCCACCGCCGAAGTGCCGCTCGTGCTGCGCGCCACTCCGATTTTTGTCGATGTCGATCCCGCAACGTTTCAGATCGACCTCGCGCATCTGAGATCCCGTATCCAGGGCGTGCTCGCGCAGGGCAGACTGCGCCCACGCGCGGTCATAGGAGTGGATTTGTTCGGCCAGCCGGCGGATTGGCCCGGGCTTGCTTCACTCGCCGCCGAATATGGCCTGTTCACCCTCGATGATTGCGCGCAAAGCTTCGGCGCGACGCTTGAAGGCAACCGCCTGGGCCACGCGGCCGATGCCACCGCCACCAGCTTCTTTCCCTCCAAGCCCCTCGGCGCCTATGGCGATGGCGGCGCATTGTTTACCGAAAGCGCGGAACGCGCGGCCCTGTACCGCAGCCTGCGTTCCCACGGCGAAGGGGAGACCCGTTACGACGTGCTGCGCACCGGCATGAACGGCCGGCTGGATACGTTGCAGGCCGCGGTGCTGCTGGCCAAGCTGGAAGCCTTCCCGGCTGAACTCGTCCGCCGAGAGGCCATCGCCGCCCGCTACGATGAGCGCCTGGCCGATGCGGTCACTGTTCCGGCGCGGGTAGCCAACGCCACCAGCGCCTGGGCCATTTACGCCATTCTGTTGCCCAACCGCGCGATGCGCGACCAGGTTCAGGCCGGCCTGCGCGCGCGCGACATTCCCTGCGCCATCTATTATCCGCGCCCGCTGCACCGCCAGCCGGCTTATCTGCCCCACCACGACGGCACCCCGCTGCCCGTCGCCGAGGATCTGGCCGAGCGTATTCTTGCCCTGCCCATCCACCCCGACCTGACCGACGACCAGGTCGACCGGGTGGCTCATGCCGTGCGCGCGTCCCTCACCTGACCCCAGAGTTCCTGCGGCACGGATGGGCGCCACTCGCGAGGGGCGTCCGGGTAGCGCCGCTTCCGTTTCGTGGGCTTGCCGACGGCGCTCGATTACTGATTACAAATCTGGCTGCTGCCGGTCGCCTGGCCGGACGGGCCCAACGAGCACAGATCGTAGTCATGCCCGGACCGGTCGGAGGGATTGCGGTAGATGTAGGTATGGTGCCACGGGTCGGTGGGGACCTTGCCGCCCTTGATGTAGGGACCATTCCAGCCAGTCACGTCCTCGGGCTTTTCCACCAGCGCCTGCAAGCCCTGCTCCGAGGTCGGGTAATCGCCCACGTCCAGCTTGTATAAATCCAGCGTTGCGCCCAGCCGCTCTATCGATTGATGGGCGATGCTCACCTTCGCCCCGCTCAACTGGCGCAGCGCCGCCGGTGCCACCAGAGCAATCAGCAGGCCCAGAATGGCAATGACCACCAAGATTTCCAGCAGGGTAAACCCGGCCTGCCGGTCGGTTTCGCGTGGGTCGGCCATGAACTTCACCCTTCGTTGACGCCGCCTGTATAGAAAACCCTGGCGCCGAGCGAAAGCGCCGCCGACGCTTCCCCGTAGGCGCGCCATGGGGTAGATCACCAGGCCATGGGCATTCCCTACCTTGCCTGCATGGCTTTCGTGGCGCGGATGGAGCACCTTCCACCGCGTGTGCTGCCCGCCATTCACGCGGTGGAGGGTGGCATTCCCGGCCAGCCTCACCGCAATACCGATGGCTCCGAGGATCTGGGTATCATGCAGGTGAACAGCCGCTGGCTGCCCGCCATCGCGCGCGCCACCCGCCAACCCGCGCCCCTGGTGCGGCTACGCTTGCTCAACCAGCCATGTTTCGATATCGCGGTCGCCGGCGCTATTCTGCGGGTTTATCTCAGGGAAACGCACGGCGACCTGCTGCAGGCGGTGGGCTATTACCATTCCCATACTCCTGCTCTTTATCTGACCTACCAGCACCGGGTTCTCGCCGCCGCCACACGGCTTTTCGTTCGCGGCGGCAGGGCAGGGTAAGGTGCAGACCGTCGCCTTTTGCAACTATGCAACAGACATGTCGCCTCCTGGTGACGATTTCATGATGGTAATCACGAAATCTTCATCACGGGTTGGCAAGGGCTTGCTCGGGGCGCTAAAAACACCCTGAGCGCGGGTAGGCGTGGGAAAACGGTCATGATCGGGCATTGGCGGTAGGGGGGGCAATACCCCTCGCAGCACCCGGTGCGTGGCTGATACCGCGCCCGGTCGCGTCAGGCCCCGCGGAAGATTTGAATGTAACGATGCAGTCGGCCCAGTTCACAGCGACCCTCTCCAGCCCGACACCGCCCCCGCCGCGCGTAGGCGCGCAGTTGCGGGCAGCACGGGAAGCGCTGGGTTGGTCATTGACCGATACTGCCGCCTACCTGCGTATTCGTCGGCCTTTGCTGGACGCGCTGGAAACTGGCCGCGCGCAGGAATTGCCCAACCCGGTATTCGTTCAGGGTTTCATCCGCGCGTACGCCAAAGCGGTGGGCCTCAATGGTGATGCCCTGGCCAAGCGCTATCTGACAGAGGTGGGTGGCGCCGTCCAAACCCAAGAGCTGAACTTTCCTGCCCCGGTTCCGACCCGCCGCATCGCGCCAGGCGTCGTCATGCTGTTTGGCGCGGTGCTCACGGTACTCGGCTATGGCGGCTGGCTGCGGCTGAACGCCAACACGCCGGACAGTGTGCCGGTGCAGCAGATACCCGCGCGCCTTGCCCCGCTTGCCATGCCAGTCGTGCCCCCCCCGCCCAAGGCGGTAGCGCTGGCTGCGCCGCCGACGGCAGCACCCGCCAAGACCGCCAGCATCACCACCCTTCCCGCAGTCTCGCCCAGCGCGGCCGAGGCGAGTGTTCCACCGCCCGGCTCGCTCAACCCGGTCGACCCGCCACAGGCGGTCGGTGCCGGCCACACGGCCCCCAGCCAATTGGTTCTGACCGCGACTGAGGATGCCTGGGTCCAAATCACTGACGCGAACGGACATATCGTCCTCTCCAAACTCATGCACAAAGGCGAGAGTTGGGTGGTGCCCGCCTCCACCGCCGACACCCCGCCGCTGCTTCTGACCACGGGCAATGCTGGCGGTACTCAGCTTTCGGTGGATGGGAAGACCCTTCCCAGCCTCGGGGCCGATGGGGCGGTGCGTCACAATGTCAGGCTCGACGTGGCCGATCTGCGCTCCGGCGCCGATGCAGCCAAATCTGCCGGTCAATCTGCCGCAACCCGCATGCCGTCGGGCCAGGGCTGACCGTCGAGGGCTGGCCGTGCCCGTCCGACCCGCCTATCTAGGCTGAGCGTTATTCAGGAAACCGGCCCCGCCATGACCGCCTACCGCCCCTACCAGCACATTGAGCGTCGTAAATCACGGCAGATCCACGTCGGGTCCGTCGCCGTCGGCGGAGACGCGCCGATTTCGGTCCAGACCATGACCAATACCCTGACTACGGATGTGGCGGCCACGATTGGACAAATTCAGCGGGCCGTGCGCGCGGGTGCGGATATTGTGCGTGTCTCCTGCCCTGACGCCGAGAGCACAGCGGCACTAGCGCAGATTGTACCGCAAGTGGACGTGCCGATCGTCGCGGATATCCACTTTCATTATCGTCGCGCGATCGAGGCGGCCCGCGCCGGTGCCGCCTGCCTGCGCATCAACCCCGGCAATATCGGCAGCCCCGAGCGTGTGCGCGAAGTCATCAATGCCGCGAGGGACCATAATTGCTCCATCCGCATAGGCGTCAATGCTGGCAGCCTTGAGAAGCACCTGCTCGAGAAATACGGTGAACCAAACCCCGAGGCCCTGGTAGAGAGCGCGCTCGAACACGCCAAAATTCTTCAGGACCACGATTTCCACGAATTCAAGATCAGCGTCAAAGCCTCCGACGTGTTCATGGCGGTCGCCGCCTACCAGCAACTGGCCGATTGCTGCGACCATCCGTTGCATATCGGCATCACGGAAGCCGGCGGCAAGCGCACCGGCACGGTGAAATCCGCGATCGGCCTCGGCAACCTGCTCTGGGCCGGGATCGGGGATACGGTGCGCGTCAGTCTTTCGGCCGAGCCCGAGGAGGAAGTGCTGGTCGGGTGGGAGATGCTGAAATCGCTCGGCCTGCGCCACCGCGGCGTGCGGATCATTTCCTGCCCGTCCTGCGCGCGGCAGGGGTTCAACGTGATCGAGACCGTGCAGGTACTCGAAGAGCGCCTAGCGCACATCGAGACGCCGCTGACGCTGTCGATCATCGGCTGCGTGGTCAACGGGCCGGGCGAGGCGTTGATGACCGATATCGGCCTGACCGGCGGCGGCGGCGGGCGGCATATGATCTATGCCGCCGGCAAAACCGACCACACGATCAGTGACGCGGACATGGTGGCGCACATCGTGCGGCTGGTGGAAGCGAAGGCCGAGGCGATCGAGGCTGGGAAGAACGCTGCCCTGGTTGCGGCCGAATAGCGTAGAAGTTCGGCCCCGTGGGCGATGGGGCACGGGCGATGAGGCGCGGGCGCGGGCCGGCGATGAGGGGGAGGCTAGACCATGATCGGCTATGTTACGCTCGGCACCCGGGATCTTGCCCGGGGGGCCGTGTTTTATGATGCGATCGCTAAGGAATTCGGGGTGGGCAGGATGGGCGGCAGTGACCGCTTCATCGCCTGGGGTGTGCCGGGCGGCGCGGCCGGGATCGGGCTGACGCTTCCTGCCGATGGCATGCCAGCAACCGTGGGCAACGGGGTGATGGTGGCGCTGGAGGCGCGCGACCGGGCGCAGGTGGACCGGTTACACGCGCTGGCGCTGAGCCTGGGCGGGACCGACGAAGGCGCGCCGGGCGAGCGCTTCGCGGGGTTTTATGCCGCCTATTTCCGCGACCTGGATGGTAACAAGCTGAATGCGTATTTCATGGGTTGATGTGGCGCGCTTTCACGGAAAGCCGCGCTGATGGGGGTGCAGCCGGTTCGCGGCACCCGCGACCTGATCGGCGAGGACCAGCGCCGCCACGCCCAGGTGGTGGCGGTGGCGCGGCGAGTGGCCGAGCTTTATGGCTTCGCGGAGTGGCAGACGCCGATTTTCGAGGAGACGGCGGTATTCGCCCGCTCGCTCGGCGAGACCTCCGATGTGGTCACCAAGGAGATGTACACGTTCACCGACCGTGGCGGCGACAGTCTCACCTTGCGGCCGGAGGGAACGGCCGGGGTGTGCCGAGCACTGGTCTCGAACGGGCTGACCCAGGCGCTGCCGCAACGGGTGTTCTACGCCGGGCCGATGTTTCGTTACGAACGCCCGCAGAAGGGGCGCTATCGGCAATTCCATCAGATCGGAGCGGAACTGATCGGTCCTGCCGAGCCGCTGGCCGATGCCGAGTTGATTGCCTGCGGGCAGAATATCCTGGCGGCGCTCGGAGTTGCGGGCGAAGTCAGGTTGGAGGTGAACACGCTCGGCGATGCTGCCAGCCGGGAGGCGTACCGGGGCGCGCTGGTCGCGCATTTCACCGCCCATCGGGAGGCGCTGTCGGAGGACAGCCGGATGCGGCTGGCGAAGAACCCGCTGCGGATTCTGGATTCCAAGGACGAGTGCGACCGCGAGATCGTGGCCGCGGCGCCGACCATCGACCCCTACCTTACGTCGGAAGCACGGGAATTCTGGGACGGGTTGCGGCGCGGGCTCGTGGCATTCCGGGTTCCCTTTAGCGAGAACCCCCGCATCGTACGCGGACTCGATTATTATTCCCACACCGCATTCGAGTTCGTGACCGACGCGCTGGGGGCGCAGGGCACGGTGCTTGCGGGCGGGCGCTATGACGGACTGGTCGCGCAGATGGGCGGGCCGCCGACACAAGCGGTGGGGTTTGCCGCCGGGATCGACCGCTTGGCGCTGTTGCTGACGGCGGCGCCCCCCGCGCCGCGCCCGGTTGCGGTGGTGCCGTTGGGCGATACCGCGGAGGCGGCGGCGATTTCGGTGCTGCAGGGTTTGCGCGCGGCAGGGGTACGGGCCGAGATGGCGTATCGCGGTAACCTGAAAAAGCGGCTCGAACGGGCCAATAAATCGACCGCCCGGCTGGCCGTGATTCTTGGCGAGGCGGAACTCGCGCGCGGCATTGCGCAGGTCAAGTGTCTCGATACCGGTACCCAGACCGAAGTTCCGTTGGCTGCCCTGGCTGCGTTCTGCCGGAACGACCCCACACCCCGGAAGGCATAAATCGGCGCCAGGATTGTCACGCCGTCCGGATGTATGCGTACCACGACTGTTTAATTCCGATCAGTGGCGTTCTGGACAACGGCCGTCAAATTCAGCCGATGAGCGGGACCCCGATCACGCCGAGTAGGGGAAACCCATGCGATCGCGGCCATTCACCGCGGGCTCGCGCGCCGCGTCGCCGCCGACCCTGAGCGCACCATCCGGTTGCAGGGTCACACTCCGCCCTGCCGGGCCGGCTTCCAGCGCCGCAATAGCAGCGCATTGGACACAACGCTTACCGACGACAGCGCCATGGCCGCGCCGGAAATCATCGGGTTCAGAAGCCCGATAGCGGCGAGCGGCATACCGATCACGTTATAGAAGAACGCCCAGAACAGACCCTGCTGGATCTTATTATGGGTGGCGCGACTGATCGCGATCGCGTCGCCGACCAGGAGCGGATCGGCCCGCATCAAGGTGATGCCAGCCGTCTGCATGGCGATGTCCGAGCCGCCGCCCATTGCGATGCCGACATTCGCGGCGGCGAGCGCCGGCGCATCGTTGACGCCGTCTCCGACCATTCCGACGGTGCGACCCTGCGCCTGGAGACGGCGCACCTCTGCGGCCTTCTGACCGGGAAGCACGGAGGCAATCACTTGCTGGATGCCGAGCTCGGCCGCGACGGCAGCCGCGGTTCGTTCGTGATCCCCCGTCAGCATGATGGTTTCGAGACCCAGGCGCTGCAGATTCTGGACGGCAACCCTGGAACTCGGCCGGATCGGATCGGCGACCGCGATGGCGCCCAGCAAGAGCGGCCGGGGGTCAAGTGCGGCGACCCACATCACGGTGCGTCCGTGCGCCTCGAGGGCAGCCACCCGAGCCTCCAGGCACTCAGCCCGCACACTTTTCTCCGCGAGCAGGCGGCGGTTGCCGATGACTATCTTTCGCCCGGCAACGCGAGCGGTGAGGCCCATGCCCGGATGGCTTTGAAAGTCCTCGAGGCGCCCCAGATCGAGGCCTTGCGCCTTTGTCAAGACGGCATGAGCTAGCGGATGCTCGCTACCGGTCTGGGCGGCGGCGGCAAGCGCAAGCAGTTCGCGCTCAGGAATCCCTGTGGGGAGTATTTCCGTGACTGCGGGCCTGCCTTCGGTCAATGTGCCCGTCTTGTCGAGCACCACGGTGTCGAGCTTGTGGGCGACCTCGAGCGCCTCGGGGTCTCGGATCAGAATCCCGGCCCTGGCGGCCGCGCCAGTACCGACCATCAAGGCCGTAGGGGTTGCTAGACCGAGGGAGCACGGGCAGGCGATCACCATGACCGCAACGGCCGCGACGATGGCGGAATCAAGGTTTCCTGCAATCAGCCACCAACCCAGGAACGCAACCAGCGCGACGACGATCACGAGCGGTACGAAAAACGCGGTGACACGATCCACGAGCCGCTGAACAGGAGCCTTGTTGGCTTGCGCATTCTCGACGAGCGCGATGATCCGGGAGAGCGTCGCCTGCTCTCCGACGAGCGTTGTCTCGATGCGAAGCAGCCCCCTGCCATTGACCGATCCGCCAACAACGAGATCGCCCGCCTGCTTTGGCAGGGGTTGGCTTTCCCCGGTCAGAAGACTCTCATCGACATCGCTCCGACCCTCGATCACGACACCGTCGACCGGCAGCTTCTCGCCAGGGCGAACGAGAACGAGATCACCGGTCACGACAGCGGTAATCGGCACCTCCGTCTCCACGCCGTCGCGGACGACGCGCGCGGTCACCGGCCGCAGCGCCATGAGTGCCCTAATGGCCGAGGTCGTCGCGCGCTTGGCGCGGGTCTCCAGCCATTTACCGACGAGAATCAACGTGACGACAACGGCAGCCGCCTCGAAATAAAGAGGCCCGTCGGTGTGGCCTGCGAGAAGCCTTGATAGGCTGTAGAAATAAGCGGTCGACGTGCCGAGCACGACCAGAAGGTCCATATTCCCGGTGCGTGCCCTCAATGCCTTCCACGCACCGACGTAGAAGCGCGCGCCGAAGATGAATTGGACGGGCGTCGCCAGCGTGAGTTGCAACCACGCCGGCAATGCGAGGCCCACCATCGGGAGCAGCAAAGGCACGCTGAGCGCGGTGGCCCCCAACAACCGCAAGGTTTCCTGCCTGAGCCGCCTTGCCTCCGCGGCCAGGATCTGCCGATCGCGCTCGACATCGCCTGTTCGCAGTTCGGCCTCATATCCGGCGCGGCGTACGGCCGCGATGAGATCGGCTGGATGAAGGAGACCGGCGACGCCCTGGACGGTGGCATTCTCGCTGGCAAGGTTGACGACCGCCCGGGTCACGCCGGGCACCGCTGAAAGGGCCCGTTCAACGCGCCCCACGCAGGTCGCGCAGGTCATTCCGGAGATGGCAAGCTCCCGCGTTTCGTGCGCAACTCCATAGCCCGCGCTTGAAATCGCCTCGATCAGCGCCGTCGGCCGAACCCGCACCGGATCGAACGACACATCCGCCTGTTCGCTTGCGAGATTGACGGCAGCCTGGACGCCAGGGATGGCCGTCAGCGCCTTTTCGACCCGGCCCGCGCAGGTTGCGCAGGTCATCCCTTCGATCGAGATAATCGCGTGGGTTCGGTCGCCGCGTGTATCAGTTTCCATAAATCGGGCTTGCCGTTGGGACATCGGAGCCGGTGTCCTGCGCCCCGTAGCCGGCCGCCTCGACCGCTGCAATCAATGCAGCAGACGACGCCGCTCCCCGAATCGTCGCGCGTCCGCTTGCGAATTCGACCTCGACCGTGGCAACTCCGGGAACTCGCGACAAAATTCGCGTGACCGCGCTGGCGCACCCGCCGCACGTCATCCCGGAGATCGTGAGAACGGTCTGGCGCACGTCACCAGATACTGTCTGATCCATGCCAACCACTCCTTGCATTCCCTGAGCGATGGATATGGGGTTTCCGATCACGGGAAGGTAAGCCCCGCTGCCGACATCGTGCCTGGAGCGCGCGGAACGCCGATCCGTGCCCTATCCGCGCATTCCGCATTAATCCGCGGAGGCATTCCGCCATGGCGTTCATCCGATCGGCAAGGAAACGGTGCGGCCACGAGTGAGGGTGCGGCCCCGCTTATGTCTCGCTCGGTATAGCGTGGCTCGCCCGTGCACACGCGG
>JAJXVA010000260.1 GCA_021782435.1 Pseudomonadota bacterium | reverse complement strand
GACCCCCGCCGCCGCCACGACACCCGCGCCCAGCCCAGCCCATATGCCAGCCGAAATCATGTTATGCGCAGCCTGCCCGATCGGTGCCCGTCTGCGCCGGCATATGCGGTCAGCCCGCGCCTTTCGCCAGGGTCGCGGCATGAGCATTCAGCGCCGCTATCAGCCCGGTCGTGCCATCCTTGGCTAATATCCTTTGAAAGTCCGAGCGTTGCACGGCAAGGTTGCTTATGGTGCCATCCAGCAACACATCCTCGATCTTCCAATCGCCGTCCACTTGCCGCACCGCGTACGAAATCCGGTCCGCGTGCCCGCCCGGAGACTGGATTTCGGTGTCCACCAGGCTGCCCCCGGCATAGGCGCGCACCGGCGGCACCACGCGGATCATCTGGCCGCTGAAACTGTCGAAATTGGCGGCGTAATTCGCAACCGTGTAGGCCCGGAACGCCGCCAGCAGCTTCGCCTGCACGTCGGCCGGGGTCTGGCTCCATTCCGGCCCCACGATCAGCCGCACGATCGTCTTCATGTCGAAGGCGGAATCCACCGCCGGTCCCAGCACTTTGGCGCGGGCGGCGAACCCGCCCGCCTGGCCGAGCTTCATGGCGGCCATCAGCGCGCCGTCGAGTGTCTGCACCGGCGCGCTCTGCGGCGCGGCCGAGGATGGTATGTTCGCCGTCGGCGGCACGCCGGCCAGGGCGGCGCACGGCGCGCCCAGCACCAGCATCAGCGCCGCCAGCCGCGCCACCTTGCGGGTCACGCGGTCACCGCCCGGGCGGCGTCGGCCCGGCCCAGGGCAAGCAGCGCCGTCTCCACCATGTGCCGGGCACTGAGCCCGGCGGTCGCGATCTGGCTCGTCTGGCTCGCGTGGTCGATGAACGTGTCGGGCAGCGTCATCGGCCGGAACTTCAGCCCGGTATCCAGCAGCCCGGCCCAGGCCAGGTGCTGCATCACCGCGGCGCCGAACCCGCCCGCCGCCCCTTCCTCGATCGTGATCAGCACCTCGTGGTGGCGCGCCAGTTGCTCCACCAGCTTCACATCGAACGGTTTCGCGAAACGGGCATCCGCCACCGTCGCCGACAGGCCGCGGCCGGCCAGTTCGTCGGCGGCGCGCATGGCATCGGCGAGGCGCGTGCCCAGCGACAATATCGCCACTTTGCTCCCTTCGCGCAGTATCCGCCCGCGGCCGATCGGCAAAATCTCGCCCACCGCCGGCAGAACCAGCCCCGTGCCCTCGCCGCGCGGGTAGCGCAGCGCGCTCGGCCGGTCATCGATCGCCGCCGCCGTCGCCACCATGTGCATCAGTTCCGCCTCGTCCGACGGCGCCATGATCACCATCCCCGGCAGGCAACCCAGATACGCCAGGTCGAAGCTGCCGGCATGGGTCGCGCCATCCGCGCCCACCAGCCCCGCCCGGTCCATGGCAAAGCGCACCGGCAGTTTTTGAATGGCCACGTCATGCACCACCTGGTCGTAGGCGCGCTGCAGAAAGGTCGAATAAATCGCGCAGAACGGCTTCAGCCCCTCGGTCGCCATGCCCGCGGCAAACGTCACCGCGTGCTGCTCGGCAATCCCGACATCGAAGCACCGCTCGGGAAACGCCCGCGCGAACCGGTCGAGCCCGGTGCCCGACGGCATGGCCGCCGTCACCGCGACGATCGCCGGGTCGGCCTTCGCCGCCGCGATCAGACTGTCGGCGAACACCCGCGTATAGCTCGGCGGTCCGGGCGGCGCCTTGGCCTGCTCGCCATTCACCACGTTGAACCGGCTCACCGCGTGATATTTATCGGCCGAGGCCTCGGCCGGCGCATAGCCATGGCCCTTCTGCGTGATCACGTGCAGCAGGAACGGCCCCTGGTAATCGGCATCGCGCAGGTTGCGCAGCACCGGCAGCAGATGGTCGAGATTATGCCCGTCGATCGGGCCGACATAATAAAAGCCCAGCTCCTCGAACAGCGTGCCGCCGTTCAGCATGCCGCGCACGTATTCCTCGGCGCGCTTGGCGGTCTTATCCAGCCCGAGCGGGAAATGCTTGGCCATGCGCGATGCGAAATCCCGCAAACTCAGGAACTTGCGCGACGACAGCAGCCGCGTCAGGTAGGCGCTCATCGCCCCCACGGGTGGGGCGATCGACATGTCGTTGTCGTTCAGGATCACGATCAGCCGGGATTTCAGCGCGCCCGCGTTGTTCATCGCCTCATAGGCCATGCCGGCGCTCATCGCGCCGTCGCCGATCACCGCAATCACGTGCGGGTCCGGCGCGCTCGCCGTGCCCGTGCGCTTGAGGTCCCGCGCCACCGCCATGCCCAACCCGGCCGAGATCGAGGTCGAGGAATGCGCCGCGCCGAACGGGTCGTACTCGCTCTCCGCCCGACGCGTGAACCCGGACAGGCCCCCCTCGGTGCGCAGCGTCCGGATCCGGTCGCGCCGACCGGTCAGAATTTTGTGCGGATAGGCCTGGTGGCCCACATCCCAAATCAGCCGGTCCTGTGGCGTCTCGAACACGGCGTGAATCGCCACCGTCAGCTCCACCACGCCGAGCGATGCGCCCAGATGCCCCCCCGTGGTCGCCACCGCGTCCACCGTCTCGGCGCGCAGTTCCTGAGCCAGTTGCTTGAGCTGGTCGGTCGAGAAATTGCGCATATCCGCCGGTATGCGCACCCGGTCGAGCAGCGGGGTCGCCAAGGCAGGCGTTGCCGAGGCGGCGGAGTTGCGGGTCGTCGGCAAGGGCGCGGTCGTCATGTCCACTCAATTCCTCCGCGAAACCACGTAATCGGTAAGGGCCCGCAGCACATCGGCTGCCGGCCCGAAAATTTCCAGCGCCTGCCGCGCCGCCGCGGCCAGATCGT
>JAJXVA010000259.1 GCA_021782435.1 Pseudomonadota bacterium | reverse complement strand
AAGCGCTCGGGCCGGGCGATGACGGCGCCTCGGCGAGGATCGGTCGGCTGGCCACGCGGGTGAGGCTCTCGGAGCAGCGCCTGAACCCGATCGTGCGCGCGGTACAGGTCCCGGTGCTCTACTTGCTGCAGGTCGCGCTGTCCGTCGAGCGTTGGCGCCGCGCCTACGGCAAGTCCGTCAGGGGCTGGGTGGAGGCGGCGGGCCGATTCGAGGCCCTGTCCTCGCTCGCTCAATACAGCTTCGAGCATCCGCAGGACCCTTTCCCCGATTTCCACGACGGCCGTGCGAATTTGCAGGCTCAGGGCATCGGTCATCCGCTGATTCCCCGTGCACAATGCGTCCGCAACGACGTCGCGCTGTCGGAGTGGCCGCGGATCTGGCTGATCAGCGGCTCGAACATGTCGGGGAAAAGCACCCTGCTTCGGGCCGTCGGCCTCAATGTTGTTCTCGCGATGGCCGGGGGCCCGGTGAGGGCTGAGGCTTTGGAGCTCACGCCGCTTAAGGTGGGCGCCAGCATCCGTATCAACGACTCGCTGCGGGAGGGCAGCTCGCGGTTCTACGCCGAGATCACCCGGCTGCGGCAGCTGAAAGATCTCTGCGGGCGGGACCCGCCGCTGCTCTTTCTCATCGATGAGATGCTGCAGGGCACGAATTCCAATGATCGGCGCATCGGCGCCGAGGGGATCCTGAGCGCTCTCATCGAAGCGGGCGCCATCGGTCTGGCGACCACGCCGACGGCGCCATGAGCGCAGTGTTGACTATGCCCGGCCCCGGTGACGTGGAGGCCGGGTTGGGCAAGGCGCTTATTCTCGCCCTGGTCGTGGAGTTTGCCCTACTGGTGGCGATCGCGCTGTTGATGACACGAGTCACGGTGTCCCCGCCGCCCGCGTCGCCGATACAAATAGCCCTGGTCGCGCCACCCGCTCCCAAACCCCCGGCACCCAAGCCGGTGATCAAGCCCGTACCTCGACCGACGCCTAAAAAAGTGGTGGTGCCGAGGCCATCGCCGCCCAAGCCGCAGCCCCAGGTGGTTCCTCCCAATCCGCAGCCTCTGCCGCCTTCGCCGGTGGCGGCACCGACCCCACCGCCACCGCCTGCGCCGCTTAAACCGATGACGCCACCGCCGCCACCGCCTCCTTCGGTGCCGGATCCGGCGGTCAAGGCCAGCTATCTGCAGGGGGTCAGGGCTGCCATCCAGGCGGCGGTGCGGTATCCCCCCTCAGCGCGCATGATGGACGAGGAGGGGCGCGTGAAAGTCGCTTTCGTGTTGCGCGATGGCGTGGCAGGTCAGGTGCGCGTGGTTGTGCCCGGCATCAACTCCGAATTTAATTCGGCGGCAGTTGCCGCTGTGCGTGCGGCTGCAATCCCGATGCCTCCCGCTGCGCTGCGGACGGGGAAGCCGATGGATCTCACCGTATGGGTGGTTTTCAAGTTGGATCGTGGGTACTGACGGACGATCCCTCGGCGCGTGCTACGCTCCTGCTTGATCAGTCGTCTCCGCCCCAGTGGCCGCGTCGACCCCATCCGCGGTGATCGTCTTCATGCCACCGCTCCCAGCGTCGGTGCCGCCAATGTTCAGGAGGCCCGTAGTAAACGGGCGCGCCGTAATAAACCACGGGCGGCGGCGGGGCATAGTAGGTCGGCGGTGGAGCGTAGTAATACGCTGGCGGACTGTTGATGCCGAAGCTGATGCCGCTGCCGCGATTCCAGTAGCCGATCGAGACACCGGGTACGGGCACATAGACGCGTGCCCCCCAGTCGTCGTCGGCGCGCGCCATGCCCGTTGTCAGGAGGGCGGCCAGCGTCAGGCTGCCCAGCAGTAGAGATTTGGTTTTCACGATAATCTCCTCGGTTCGCTCAAGGAACGTCTAGCGTCGCCAGTAGCCGTCAGGCCCCCCCTGGTTTTGGGCGACGTCCACATTGACACGCAGAACCACCCAAGGACCGGGGTTATAGGGCAAACGCGAGGTGAACTCGCGGCCCTGATAGCGATAAACGACATCGTAGCCGAGCAATTGTTGATGATAGTCGTCGACCGTGCGGCAACGTTGCACTTGCTGGGGTGCGTAGCCGCCGCCCCCGCTGTTGTAGCGGTCGCCCACGACGGCCCCGGTTGCGGCGCCTACCGCTGATGCGGCGATCTTGCCGTTGCCGCCCCCTACCGTGGAGCCGAGCAGGCCACCGGCGATGGCGCCGATCACGGCGCCGGCCGTGTTGCCGCCGCGCGGCGCGTCCTGGGAGTAGCCGGAGGATTCGGTCCAGCATTGCTGACGCGGGGTGCTCACGTTTTCGTACACGGGTGTGGAGGAAATGACGCGGGCGCGTTCACGGAAGGTGGGGCCGTCGGCCCAGGCACTGGCGGCGGCGAGGCCGGTCAGGGCGGCAAGACTGGCGGCAATGATTCTTTTGGCGTGCATGGTTGTTCTCCTGTATCGATGTGATGGCGGACTGCTCAACGGTTCCTGTTGCGCCAGCGCGCACGTTCGGCTTCGCGCCGTTCATAGCCGTAACCGTAGCCGAGGTCGCGCGGGTTTTCGGTGGGGGCTGCCTCCTGCCGCTGCTCTCTTTCGCGCCGGTAGCCGCCGTCCTCGCCGCGACCGTGGTCCCGCGCCGCCAGCAGCATGCCTTGGTCAGCCAGAGCCGTCGCAGGAAGGGTCGCCGCCAGGCTGCCAAGGGCTAGCAGGCTCAAGGTCAACAGGGTCTTCGCTTGCATGTTTCAACTCCTTTCGGAATGGCGCTTGCGCCATGTTTTGCAGTTTGGAGGGGAGAAGTAACCATGGGGTTTCCCACGCTGCGCATTTTGTTACAGGATGTAACCCATCGCTAGCACGCATGACGGGAATTGATATAGTGCCGCCA
>JAJXVA010000258.1 GCA_021782435.1 Pseudomonadota bacterium | reverse complement strand
TGGTACACAACCTTTACCGAAGGGCGGCGGTCACGGTTTCCCAGCGCCTCGGACGGACAGCTGCAGCGTTGGCCTGCAATATCTTGTAAACCTCATCGCCGTTTGAGCTTTGCACCCAATTTTCCCTGGATGCGCTTACCCCATCAGCCAGTAGCGCCACGCTGTAGCGTCATGCCAGCCGCGTTTGACGCAGCCGGCACGACGAATGAAAGCGAAGTCAGTCGTTTGGTACGTGGGTTCCGAGGTGACGCCCGGCGATGTAGCCGAAGGTCATGCCCGGGCCCAGCGTCCCGCCGGCGCCACCGTAGACTTCGCCCAACGCCGCGGCCATGGCGTTACCCGCTGCGTAAAGACCTGGAATCGGTTTGCCATCCCAATCCAGAACCTGGGCGTCACCGTTGGTCTTGGGGCCTCCGCAAGTGCCCAAGGCGCCGGATTCCATCTTGACGGCGTAGTAGGGGGCCTGATCGATCACGCCCAGGGTACGGTGTGGGGGATCGAAGGCTGGATCGCCCCACATGTAGAAATTGTCGTAGGTGTTGTCACCTCGATTGAAGTCGTCGTCATGACCCTTGCGAACCATGTCGTTGAACCGTGCCACCGTGGCCTTCAGTCCTTGGGCATCAATCCCCGCCTTTTCAGCCAGCTCTTGCAGCGTTTCGGCCCGCATCATGTAGGGCGGAACAGGTGAACCCGGCATGGAGGTGAAAGTCGGATATTTGTCCTTGTATCGCTGATCGATGATCAGCCAGTAGGGTAGATTGGCATAGCTATGGGTCCCGGCATCGAAGGCGAGCACTGTCTTGCCCATGGCGTTGTAGTTAGCTGCCTCGTTTACGAAGCGCTTGCCAGCGCGATTGACCAGGATGGCACCCGGACGGGCCCGCTCGTCTGAACCCAGCAGGTAGTTGGGTTTGGCGTTGCGGTGCTGCGGCTTTAATTCAAGCACGCTCTGCTGCCAGAAGGCGTTTTGCATGTTGCCCAGTTGAGCCCCGGCATCGATCGCCATCAGCAGACCATCGCCCTCGTTCTCCGGCACACTGACTGGACCGGTGAGCGGACCGCGCAGGAATGCCTTCACGAGTTTCTCGTTCCACTCGAAGCCGCCAGTAGCGATCACCACACCGCGCCGAGCGCGCACGTGAAAATCCCGGCCATCTGCGTCCTCGGAGACAACACCAATCACCCGGTCGCCCTTCTTGACCAGCCTACGGGCGCGCTTTTCGAATTCAATCGGAATACCGCGATCGAGTACGGCCTTTAGCAGGGATCCGATTAGCGCCTGTCCCAAGCCTCGATAATCGTGCTTTTCGCGCTCCGCGAGGGTGGCTTCGTCCAGTGCGCCGTCGACCGCCTCCTTGAGACTACCACGCACCGGGTATGCCATCTTTGTGGGATTCACCCGAGTGGCCCATTTGCCGAGCTTCTCAAAAGAAAAAGCCTCATTGTCCAGCGAGCGCCCACCGTTAACCTTGGCACCCGGCATGTATGGTTGATAGTCGGGAAAGTCGGCGTAGGCATGGAAGCGAACCTCCGTCTTATCCGAAAAATAGCGGATCATCTCCGGTCCGCTCTGCATAAACGCCCATAAAGTTTCAGGGTCCAGAGCGCCCGGAGCGAGGGAGTCGAGATAGGCCACGACGTCTTCGTCAGACTCTTCAATGCCCGCTTCGATCTGATACTGGTTGTTGGGAATCCAGAGCATGCCACCGGACATGGCGGTCGTGCCGCCAACCATGCCGGATTTTTCGAGAATGACGACGTCTTTGACGCCGAAGTCATGAGCTGCAACTGCGGCCGTGAGACCGGCCCCGCCAGAACCTAGAACAACAACGTCTACTTCCAAATCCCAGCTGACTTCCTCACGCATACGCATCTCCCTCTCACTGCTTCAGTGCCGCGCGCACCGATCGTCATTGAAATTCGATCCCGCCATACAGCTGTATGGCACGTATCCGGTTACCATAATGGCAATGCCCCCACAGAAATCAATATCTGTTGCTATCATTATCATTTTTTAGCCGCCGAGAGATGCTGCAAACCAATTCGAAGGCCCAGGGAGCTCCGGCCATAATTCTCCATTCTCCATGCATGCCAAGTTGCTTGAGGTGGGCCAGTTGCCAGCCCTCTGTCTGCCATTTCGGTCCGGCAGCTTGGCGTCACATCATCGAACTGAAATCAGGATTTGCCAAACGCGATATCCCGGCTTCCATTTTACCGCAGCTGAGATTCACACTCTTCTGTAACCACAAATACTCGCGTGTGCTCGCGGTCAAACAGCCTGATCTCATCGTTTTCGATCTCTGAGGCGACTTCTGGCCTGAACAATACCTCCAACGCCTTATTCAGCTCGGTCCTATTTTCGAACCATAGTTCCATTATGACATCGAAGTCCGGATCATTAGCCTTGCCAATATATAACTCAGGCATCGGTTTGACAAAGCGGCGAACATATTTCACGGCGTTGGAAACATAGCGCTCACCCAGCCTCGCATGGCAGCTTTCATAATATGTTTGGAATTCGTTTGCCGACATCCCCGGGCGTTTCTTCAAAAGGGTGATCATCTTTATCATCGGTACGATCTTGCTCCGCTATCATCGGCTTCGAGATGGCCATTGCCAGTGCACCTTGGAGGTAATGCTATGCAGCCTGGCCGGCCGGCCATTACTGTCTTGATCACCCCTGTCCGCACCCAGCGATGGTCATGCAAATGATATCTAACAATTCTATCAACATGGCAGGCTTTGCAGGATCGGTTAAATATGGCGACGGCGCCATGACCCATTGCTAGTGCCAAATGCAGACGCGAACCCTGGCCGCGTGGCCGGTCTCGCAGTTCCTCTGGGCTATCATGCAATCTCACACATAGAGACGGGTGCAGA
>JAJXVA010000257.1 GCA_021782435.1 Pseudomonadota bacterium | reverse complement strand
GCAACAGCGAATGGCGGAGAAACTTTCGCGCAGCGGGGCATCGGGCATTCGCGGGTTGTGCCACAGCAGATGCGCCGAGAATTCGCGCCAGTAGATTTCGTTGATGAACGAGGTGCTGCCCTTGCCCGGGCGCGCCAGGGCGGCGTGGCGGCAGCTATGGGCGGAGATTTCACCGAAATGCAGATATGGGGACAGGCGGCTGACGCCTTCGATGCCGGGCAGGTTGCGTTGATCGGCGTAGCTCTCGACCGAGGATTCGATGAAACGGGCCAGCGTCGCCTCGGCCGCGGCTTCGCCCGGGCGCCAGGTTTCACGCAGCCCCCCCGCCCAATCGGGCCGGGTGGGGAGCAACCGCCAGGACGCCAGCGTGTTGCTCGGCAGATCGGGACCGGGGCGGAGCCGGGTGGGCGGCGGTAGGGGTGGGGTTGCGGCCGCCAGGTCGGCGCAGGCGCGGGAAAACGGGGTGAACACGAAATAGGGCGAGCCGGTTTTGCTGCGCAGGGAGGCGGGATCGGCCAGAACGGTGGTCCAGTGCAGGTTGAGCGCGCACGCCTCGGCGGCGAGGCGAGGGGCCAGCGCCGCGAGGACGGCGCGGCCCGCCGGTTCCAGCGCGTGGGCGGCATGCACCGAGGCCGCCCGGGATTCGCGGACCAGGGCGTGCAGAACCGCGGCCGTCTCGCCCTGGCGCAGAATGAGCTTGACGCCGAGCCTGCCGAGATCGGTCGCGAGGCTCTGGAGAGACTGGTGCAACCACCACCGGCTGGCGGCACCCTGCGCCCAGACGCCGCCCAGTTTCGGATCATGGATGTAACAGGCGAGCAGCGGACGGCCGGTGGCGGCGGCCTCGGTCAGGGCGGGCTGGTCGGCGAGGCGCAGATCCCGCGTGAACCAGACGAGGGCGGGCCGGTCCTGGGAGGAAATGCTAGGTTCGGTCATGATACGATGCGGTTCCGTGGATTGCCTGGCCGAGGCGGATATGTGTGCGCATGGGGGGTTGGCCAGGGGGAGATCGAACGGGCACTCGCACCGGAGACAGGCGCGGCCCCCTTGCCGCCTGGCGCAGCCCGGCCTATCCGCCGTGTCACACACCATGCCATGCGAGGCCCGAGATGACCGCGATCGCCGATATCATTGCCCGGGAAATCCTGGACAGCCGCGGCAACCCCACGGTGGAGGTTGACGTGGTGCTCGAGAACGGCGTGACCGGGCGCGCGGCCGTGCCTTCCGGCGCCTCGACCGGCGCGCATGAGGCGGTGGAACTGCGCGATGGCGGCAGCCGCTACGGCGGCAAGGGCGTGATGCAGGCGGTGGGCCATGTCGAGGGAGAGATTTTCGACGCGCTGGGCGGCATGGACGCGGCCGACCAGTTGCGGATCGACCAGACGCTGATCGAGCTGGACGGCACCGCCAACAAATCCCGCCTGGGGGCCAATGCGATTCTCGGCGTCTCCCTGGCGGCCGCGCAGGCTTCGGCGCGGGAGTTGGAAATGCCGCTGTTTCGTTATGTCGGCGGGGTATTCGCCCGCACCCTGCCGGTGCCGATGATGAATATCGTCAATGGCGGCAAGCACGCCGACAACCCGATCGATATCCAGGAATTCATGATCCAGCCGGTGGGCGCGCCGAGCCTCGCGGAGGCGGTGCGGATGGGCGCGGAGGTTTTCCACAAACTGAAGCGGTTATTGGCCGATGCGGGCTACAACACGAATATCGGCGACGAGGGCGGTTTCGCGCCGGCCTTGCCCACCGCCGACGCGGCGCTGGGCTTCATGACGCGGGCGGTGGAACAGGCGGGCTACCGGCCGGGCGAGGATATCGCCTTCGCGCTGGATTGCGCGGCGACCGAATTCTACCGGGAGGGGCATTATGACCTGACCGGCGAGGGCAAGACCCTCGATGCCGCCGGCATGGTGGCGTATCTGGCGGACCTGGCGGCGCGCTATCCGATCATTTCGATTGAGGATGGCTGCGCCGAGGATGACTGGGCGGGATGGGCGGAGCTGACCCGGGCGCTGGGCAAGACGGTGCAACTGGTCGGGGATGATCTGTTCGTGACCAACCCGGAGCGGCTGCGGCGGGGGATCGGTGAGGGCATCGCCAACGCTATTCTGATCAAGGTGAACCAGATCGGCACCCTGACCGAGACGCTGGAGGCGGTGGAGACCGCGCACCGCGCCGGCTATGCCTGCGTGATGAGCCACCGCTCGGGCGAGACCGAGGACACGACGATCGCCGACCTTTCGGTGGCGACGAATTGCGGCCAGATCAAAACCGGCAGCCTGGCGCGCAGCGACCGCACCGCGAAATACAACCAACTGATCCGGATCGAGCAGATGCTGGGTAATTCGGCGCGCTTCGCGGGGGAGACCCTGCCGCGGCGCTGACGGGCGCGGGCGCCGGGGGTCAGTCCGGCTCGGGCATGTCGTCGGCGGGGAGGGCATCGTCCGGCGCGAAATCGGGGAAATCGGGCGGCGGGTCCCCGGCCAGGGTGACGGGCTCGGCCGGCAGGCCGTAGGCATCGAGGGATCTGTCCTCGACCTTGACCAGGGTGGCGCCGGGGAAAGCGACCAGGATCGCGCGGACCAGGGCGTGGTCGGAGGCGGCGTCGCGGCGGGCGAGATCGGCCGATTCGGCCTGCTGGGCGAGGGTGGGGTCGCCTGGTTCGGGTGAGATGACGACGGTCCAGCGGGTGCCGGTATGGGCGAGCAGGAAGGCGCCGAGATCGGCGGCGAGGCTGCGCGGGGCATCGGGCTCGGGGCGGAATTCGAGCCGGCCGGGGGTGAGCCGGACGAGATGAACCGAATGGACGAGATGGGCGTGCAGCAGGGGATAACCGCGGCTGGCGGCGACGGCCTGGGCGAGTTCGCGCAAGGTAGTGACGGGGGTAGTGACGGGGGTAGTGACCGAG
>JAJXVA010000256.1 GCA_021782435.1 Pseudomonadota bacterium | reverse complement strand
ATCCGCCGGGCGCGACGCGCGGCACCGGCACGATACGCGGCACCGGCGCGACGCGCGGCACCGGCACGACACGCGGCACCGGCAAGACACGCGGCACTGGCAAGACACGCGGCACTGGCACGGCGCCATGACCTTCACCGCGCCACGTCGGCCGCAGTTTTTTTATACCACGGCCCCCCTGCCCTGCCCCTACGTGGCGGGCCGGGTGGAACGCAAGATCGTGACCGAGATCGCGGGGCTGGACGCGGATGTGATGCACGACCGGCTGTCGCGGGCGGGGTTTCGCCGGAGCCATAACATTGCCTATGCGCCGGTGTGCCCGGGATGTCAGTCATGTCTGCCGATCCGCATCCGGGCAACCGACTTCAAGCCCAACCGCACGCAGCGGCGGGTGGCGCGGATGAATGCGCTGGTCGAGGGGTTCGAGGTTCCGGCGCGCGCGACCGCCGAGCAGTTTCAACTGTTTCAGCGCTACCAGCAGGCGCGGCACGGCGATGGCGACATGGCGACGATGAGCTTCTATGACTATCGGGCGATGGTCGAGGATACACCGATCGATACGGTGATGGTGGAATTCCGTGACCTCGAGGACCGGCTGATCGGCGGCTGCCTGACCGACCGGCTGGCGGATGGGCTTTCCGCCGTTTACAGCTTTTACGAGCCGGCGCTGGCTGGACGCTCTCTCGGTACGTTTGCGGTGCTGTGGCTGGTGCAGCGGGCGATCCGGCTTGGCCTGCCGCATGTGTATCTGGGCTACTGGGTGCCGGAGAGCCCGAAAATGACGTATAAATCGCGGTTCCCGGGCAGCGAGGTTCTGGTCGGCGGGGCGTGGCGCGCGTTGCGGGTGGCGGCCTCGGGCCCGGAGGTGCGCGCCCTCTACCACGACAGCGATTGAGGCTGGGCGCGCCGGCATGCGCCGCTGCTATATACATATCGGGCACGCCAAGACCGCGACGTCCTATCTCCAGTGCTGCCTGCATCTGAACGCGGAGGTGTTCGCCGCCCACGGATATTTCGTGCCCGGGGAATTTCAGGCGTTCGGCTTTCAGGCGATGCGGGAGCTGGCGGAACAGCAGGGCGTGATGTGCGGCAACCTGGCGCCGATGCACGTGCTGATGTGCGAGGGGCCGCATGACCGGATGGAGCCGATGTTCGACTATCTGATGTCGGCGCCGGAGGGGAGCGATGTGGTGCTGAGCTCGGAGCTGTTCTTTTATTATGTGAACGCGACGGCACGGGTGGCGAACGCGGCGCGGCGGCGGGGTTTGGCGCCGGAGATTCTGGCCTATCTGCCGCGCCAGGATCGGGCCTCGGTGAGCGCCTATTTGCAAAGTGTACGTCACCACCAGACCAGCCCGGGGGTCGTGGAGTTTCTGGTGCATGACGACTTCATTCCATATTTGCAGTATTACCGGACGCTTTCACGGCTGCGCGCGAAGCTGCCGGATATTCCGTTCCGATTGCGCAGCTTCGCGCCGCAGTTTCTGACCGATGGCGATATCGTCAGCGATTTTCTGGGCCAGATCGGCGGACGGATGGATGCCGGCGCGCTGCGGCGGCCGACCCGCGCGGCCAACCAGGGCCTGCTGCTGGAGCAGTACGAGGCGCTGCGGGCGGCGAAAATTCTGGGCCTGGAGGCGGCCGCCGAGGCGGTGCGCTTGTTGCAGCCCGACCTGACCGCCGGGGACCGGGCCCGGGTGCAGGCGTATTATTACCGACCCTATGTCCGGCGCTATCTGATGGAGCACCTGCTGCCGGGCAATGAGGCGCTGCTGGCGCATTTCATGCCGGCGGCGGGCGCGACCGAAAGAGAATACTGGCAGACCCTGGAGACGCCCACCGACGCCCCGGAGGTGGACCGGCAACAGGTGCGGAACCTGCTGCGCCTGGGGGACTGAGACGGCTGGGCTGAGATGGCGGAGCTGAAACGGCGGGGCTGGGGCGCCGGGGCTGAAACGGCGGGCCGGCGACAGCGCCCAACGGAGGAATAATTATACGATCGGGTTAGTAGGATTTCATTTCCCGCCGCTGGTCGCAAGATTATGGAACGCCAATAATAACAGTCCGCCTAGAGCCAGTGTTTTTCTGATGATTTTATGAATACCCGGCCGCGCCAAGCCGGCGGCGGGGCATGGATATTCCGTTACTCTGGGCAGGTAGCGAAGGCCTGGAGGTTCGTAACCAGGATCAGCGGCGGGATAACAAAGCATTAATGTAATGCCGGATGCCGAGGCTGGATTACGATGTTGCGCTGGTTACGGATGATGCGTGAACTCTTCCAAATTCTTAAAAAAAATGCACGAACCTGTCACGTTTAGGGCTTGTCAAGCGCTGATCGGTGACGTTAGCGTTAATGCACTAAGCGCTTCAGGTCTTTTCACCTGGCGCGAGCTGGGTGCCTTTACTTGTGAAGTGTCGTTCTTCCGTAGTAACGCGGATGGTTTTTGCTGGGTAAGCCTTAGTTAAACATGTCCTGTCGCTTTTCCATGATGAAAGGAAACGCCTTGAAAACGTCACTTATCGCGGGCGCGAGCCTGCTTGCCTTTGGTGCTGCGTTCGTTGCGATGCCGCACCAGGCGAAAGCCGCGACCGACCGCCCGCTTTACGCGGTTCAGCCGATACCGCGCGCGGCCAATATGCGCACGAACGCCACGACGTCCACGCTGCCGACCTGGACGTTCAACTGGAGCTATAACGGGTCTTCGGGCGCGGAGACGTTCGTCGGTAACGAGCCGACCGCAGGCGCGGCGACCGCCATTCCGGTCGTGATCATTCCGATCAAGACCGTATTCACGACCAAGGGCGGCAAGACGGTGACGGCGGATCCGCTGGCCATCCAGTCCGGCTCCGGCAACGTGATCCAGTCCATTCTGAACAGCCCGATCTTCCAGAACCAGGACTACAACCAGGGTG
>JAJXVA010000049.1 GCA_021782435.1 Pseudomonadota bacterium | reverse complement strand
GAGCCAGTGCAGCGCCAGAATGGAGCACAGCATGGCGAGCGGGATCGAGGTCCAGACGATCAGTGTCGACCGCCAACTGCCGAGGAACAGCAGCACGGTAAGGCCGGTCAGGCAGGCGGCGGTGACCATTTCCTGCACCACCTCCTTGACCGAATCCCGCACGAAGCCAGAGGCATCGGACAGGGTGCGGATTTCGGTGCCCTTGGGCAGGGTGCGCAGCAGCCCGGGTATGGCGTGCTTGATGCCCGACACCACCGAGAGCGTGGAGGCATCGCCGCTTTTCAGCACCTGGATCAATACCGATTGCTTACCGTGCACGAGCACCGCGTTGATCTGGGGCGGCCCGCCGCGATGCACATAGGCGACGTCGTGCAGATAAACCGTGGCATTGCCCACGGTTTTTATCGGCATGTCGTTGAAGGACTTGACCGAGATCGGGGTGGAATTGGTCTGCACCATGTAGTCGTAGGCGCCCACCTTCATGTCACCGGCGGGCAGCACCACGTTCTGCTTGGCCAGTGCCCGGCCGACATCGTCGGCGGTCAGACCGTGCGCCAGCAATTCCTGCTGGTTGAGGTCGATTTCCACGAACAGGGAGGCACCGCCGTAAGGGGTCGGAATGGTGGCCCCCGGCACCGAGATCAGCGCCGGGCGGATGAGGTTCGACGCCATGTCATAGACCTGGGCCGCCGTCATGCCCGGGGAGGACACCTGAAGGTCGAGCACCGGCACGGAGGACGCGTTATACACCAGAATCTGCGGCGGCGTGATGCCGAAGGGCATCTGCTTCAGCACGGTCTGGGAAATGGAGGCGACCTGCGCCTGCGCCGCCGCGACATTGGTTCCGGGCTGGAAGAAAATTTTGACCACACCACGGCCGTAGAGCGACTGGCTTTCGATGTGCTCGATATTATCGACCGTGACCGTCAGCGCGCGTTCATAGTAATACACCACGCGGCCGGACATGTCCTCGGGGCTGAGCCCGTTATAGGTCCAGACCACGGCGACGACCGGTATCCTGATCGACGGAAATATGTCCGTCGGCATTTTCAGGACGGCCAGAACGCCGAACAGAACGATAAGAATGCTCATGACCACGAAGGTCAGGGGGCGGCGCAATGCCACCACGACAATCGCGTTCATCGATCGCTTCGCTTCACCAAACTTCCCGATTTCAGGTGGGCCGATCTAGCTAGGCTTCATCGGCACAGAAACAAAATAAAGTTTTAGAACCCGTTCCGTCGGTTCGTGGTTGCTATCGTAACGAATTCATGGCTGCCCCGCCGCCCGCGCCTGACGCGCCGCGCGCCGGGTTTCGGCCACGGCCAGGCCCTGCGGCATGGGCGGCGGGCCACCGCCTTTCATGGGCACCAGCGCCGAGACGAAGGTGGCGGCGCAGGCCTCCCAGCTGAACCGTTCGGCATGGGCGCGGCAGGCCGCGCGGTCGGCGGCCAGCGCCGCGAGCGCCGCGGCGCGCAAATCGGTATCCAGCGCGCCCACCCGGCCCGAGGCGTTGGCCAGCACATCGATCGGCCCGGTCACGGGGAACGCCGCGACCGGCGTGCCGCAGGCCAGCGCCTCGAGCAGAACCAGGCCGAACGTATCGGTGCGTGAGGGGAACACGAACACATCCGCCTCGGCATAGGCCCGCGCCAACGCCGCCCCGTGCAACGCGCCGCTGAACTCGACCCCGGGATAGTCGCGCCGCAGTTCCGCCAGTTGCGGCCCATCCCCCACCACCCGCCTGGTGCCCGGCAGGTCGAGGTCGAGAAAGGCGCGCAGGTTCTTTTCCACCGCGACCCGGCCGACCGACAAAAACACCGGCGGGCCGGTGCGCGGGGCCAGCCGCGGCACGAACTGCGCGCAATCGACCCCGCGCGACCACAATATGGACCGCGAGAACCCCCGCCCCGCCAGCTCCGCGCGCAGGCTTTCGGTGGCGACGAACATGCCGGCGCCGGCGGCATGGAAACGCCGCAGCATGGCATAGGCAAACCGCGTCGGCAGGCCGGTGCGGGCCTGCACGTATTCGGGAAACCGCGTGTGATAGGCGGTGGTGAAGGCGAGGCGCCGCCGCTTCGCGATGCGGGCCGCCGCCATGCCGAGTGGGCCCTCGGTCGCGACATGCAGCGCGTCCGGCTCGAACCGATCGATCCAGCGTTCCAACCGCCCCGCCGGCAGCAGCGCGAGCCGGATATCGGGGTAGGTCGGGCATGGCAGGGTTGCAAAGCGGTCAGGCCCGATGATTTCGACCACGTGCCCCGCCGCGCGCAGATGGGTGGCGAGGGTAGCGAGCGTGCGCACCACGCCATTGACCTGCGGCTGCCAGGCATCGGTCACGATCAGGATCCGGTGCGGCCACACAACGCGGTCCGCCGCCGGCGCGTCAACCAGCGGATCAGGCAGGGAGCAGCGCCTCCGTGTCGGCCGCGCGGCGGTCGCGCGCGGTCAGGAAGGACAGGTTGTTGAGCGCCGCCCATTCCAGCAATTCCAGCCGCCCGTCGTAATGCTCGACCAGGGCGGTGCAGCTTTCCACCCAATCCCCGTCGTTGATGTAAAGCACGCCATCCACCTCGCGCATCTCGGCATGGTGAATATGCCCGCACACCACGCCATCGAAGCCGCGGGTGCGGGCTTCGTGGGCGAGCGCGGTCTCGAACCGGTCGATCGCCTTCACGGCCTCCTTCACCTGGCGCTTCGCCCAGGCCGAAAGCGACCAGTAGCCATAGCCCAGCCTGCGGCGCATGACATTGAAATAGCGGTTGAATTCCAGCGAAACGGTATAGGCCCAGTCGCCCAGATGGGCGAGGAACTTCGCATAGCGCACCACACTGTCGAAGGCATCCCCATGCGTCACCAGCAGGCGCCGGCCATCGGCGGTCAGATGCTCGGCCTCGGCCACCAGTTTTATACCGCCGATCTCGAGCCGCATCGGCAGCCAGGCCCGGAACATCTCGTCGTGGTTGCCGGGAATATACGTCACCTTCGTGCCGGCCGCCGCATGTTCCAGGATGAGGCGCAGCACGGTGTCGTAGCTGTCTTCCCAATGCCAGGATTTGCGCAGCCGCCAGCCATCGATGATGTCGCCGACGAGATAGAGATGGTCGCAGCGCATGCGGCCGAGGAAATCGGCCAGGAAATCCGCCCGGCAGCCTCGCGTGCCCAGATGCGTATCCGAGATGAAAACCGACCGGTAGCTCCTGGGTTGTATCGGCGCGTTCATGTGGTCGAGATTTCCACGCTACACTGTGCCATCATCGGTGGCTTAGCGAAACTTTCCCGCAGGCGGTGTGAAGCTTCGATGACGCCCGACGGCGGCGGCGGCGTCATGAAGTGGCAACCCGACCGTCACGCTGCGGTCATGCGGGCATGCTAGACAGTGGGGTTTGTTGGCCATGGAAAGCCCCGACCCTGATCATCATCCATAATCCAACCGCCGGGCGGCGCAACGCCCGCCGGCTGCGGACCATGCTGGCGGCGTTGACCGAGCAGAGCGCCACCCCGGAGGTCCGAACCACCACCCGCCCGGGCGACGCGACCGCCATTGCCGCCGCCGCCGTGCGCGAGGGCGCCCGATGCGTGATAGCCGCCGGCGGCGACGGTACCGCAGCCGAGGTGGCGCAGGCGATCCGCGGCAGCGCCACCGCGCTCGGCATTCTGCCGCTCGGGTCGGCCAATGTGCTGGCGCGCGAGATCGGCCTCCCATTCGCCCCCGCGGCTCTGGCGGCCACGCTGATCCGTGGCCACACCCGGGTGCATTGGCCCGGTGAGGCCGCGACCGGCGGCCAGACCCGGCTGTTTCTGCAAATGTGCGGCGTCGGGTTCGACGCCCATGTGGTGGCAACGCTCAGCCTCGCGCGGAAACGCCGCCTGGGCCGCCTGGCCTACGGGTTGCGCAGCCTAGGCGCGCTGGCCGATTACCCGTTCCGCCCCATTCCACTCCTGATCGACGGCCAGCCCCATACCGCCGCCAGCGCGGTCATCAGCAAGGGGCGGCTGTATGCCGGGCCGTTCACGCTCTGCCCCAGCGCGGTGCCCACCCGGCCGGGCTTTCAGGTGGCGCTGTTCGGCCACACCGGCCGCGCCGCGGTGCTGGGTCATGGCGCGGCCCTGCTGGCCAACCGCCTGCCACAGCTGCGCAGCCTGAACTGGCGCGCCGCCAGCGAGATCCTGGTGCCGGAAGCGGGCCTCGCGGTTCAGGCCGACGGCGATGCGCTGGGCACCACGCCACTCAGAATAACGAACGCGGCGGAACCGATCCGCATCATTGCCCCGGGCTCGTGAACCAAGACCCGGGTGGCGCCGCGTCCGTGCCGACGCGCCGATGCCGGTGCCTCAGGGTGCCCTCTCGCGCATCATGCCCAGGGCCCGGTTGTAAACCGCCTTGCGGGGCGTGCCGGTGGCTTCGGCAACCAGGCTCGCGGCATCCTTGAGCGACATGTGCGCCAGGGCGGTCCGCAGCGCGGCGTCGATGGCGGCGGAATCGGGCCGCACTTCCGGGGCGGGGCCGACCAGAAGGGTTATTTCGCCGCGGGGTGCGGTCGTGGCGTAATGGGCGGCCAGGTCGGGCAGGGGCGCGCGACGGGTTTCCTCGAAGGTTTTCGTGAGCTCGCGGGCCACCGCGGCGGGGCGGGCGCCGAACACCGCCACGAGGTCCGTTAGGGTCTCCGCGAGACGATGAGGGGCTTCATACCAAATGAGCGTTGCGTGCAACCCTGCCACCTCGGCCGCGCGCAGGCGGGTGAATTCCGCCAGCCGGGCGGCCTGGCGGGCGGGCGGAAAGCCCAGAAACAAGAACGGGTGGGGGGGCAGTCCGGACAGTTGCAGCGCCGTAACGGCGGCATTGGCGCCAGGTATGGCGGTGAGAATCAGATCGGCGTCGATGGTGGCGCGGACCAGCCGGTAGCCAGGGTCCGAAACCAGCGGGGTGCCGGCGTCCGAGACCAGCGCGAGGCGTTCGCCGCGCCGCATGCGTGCGATGAGGTCGGGGGTCGCGACGGCCTCGTTGTGGTCATGGAACGGCATCAGGCGCGATGAAATATTGTGGACAGCGCACAGCCGAGCGGTGATGCGTGTATCTTCACACAACACCAGGCTTGCGGCACGCAGGGCGGCGATGGCGCGGGGCGAGATATCGGCGAGGTTGCCGATCGGGGTTGCGACCAGGGTAAGGGCGGCATGGGCTTGCGGGGCGGTTACGGCCCGGTCTGGCGCGGTGTCCGCGGGAGGATGGGATGAATCGTCTGCCATACTGGCTCCTTGGGCTGACCCTGATGGTCTCCGGCTGCGTCGCCGGGCCGGAGGTCGCGCCGCCGCAAGGTGCGGCAAATTCGCCAGAGGCGCCAATGCCGGGCGAACCGCCGCCGCCCGGCTCGGTGACGGGGGCGGCGCCCGGGGGGGCGCGGGTGGCGCTGCTGGTGCCGCTGACCGGCACCTACGCGGCGGCGGGAGACGCGCTCGAGAAGGCGGCGCAACTGGCGCTGTCCGGACCAGGCGCGCCAGCGATGGACGTCAAGGATACCGGCGGCACCGCTTCCGGCGCCCAGGCGGCGGCCCAGGCGGCGGCGGCGGCGGGCGACCGGCTGATCCTGGGACCGCTCACCAGCGGCGAGACGGCGGCGGTCGCGCCGATCGCGCAGGCCGCGCACGTGCCGGTGCTGGCGTTCACCTCGGATGGGCATCAGGCCCGCCCGGGCGTTTGGGTGCTGGGGCTGACGCCAGCGCAGCAGGTGAACCGGCTGGTGCAACAGGCAGAGGCCAGCGGCCGCACGACGATCGCGGCGCTGCTGCCCGATACCGATCTCGGCCGCGACATGGGCACGGCCCTGATGACGGCGGCAAGCGCGACGGGCCTGCCCGCCCCGCGTGAGCAAACCTATGAGGGCGGCATGCCGGCGCTGACCGTGGCCGTGCAGGCGATCGGCGATTACGCGACGCGGCGGGGCCCGATCGACCAGAAAATCGCTGAGGCGAAGCGCCACGATGACCGGGTGGCGCTGAAGGCGGCCATCGCGGAATCGCACCAGCCGCTGCCGCCGCTGCCCTATAACGCGCTGATGCTGGGGGCGGCTGGCACGCCGCTGGCGGAAATGGCGTCGCTGTTACCCTATTACGACGTGACCGGGGTGCAGATCATGGGTCCGGCCCTGTGGGCGGCGCCCTCCAACCGCGCCGGCGCCGGGGCGCTGTTGCAGGGAGCCTGGTATGCCGGGTTCGACCCCGCGGCACGCGGCCCGTTCGTGGCGGCCTACACCACGCGCTACGGCGCGGCGCCACCGCTGATCGCGGATTTCGCGTTCGATGCCGCGTCCATCGCGCATGTGACGCTCGCCGATACCACACAGGGGCTGGTGGCAAGCCTGACACGGCCGGGCGGGTTCACCGGGGCCAACGGCGCGCTGGTGCTGCTGCCGGACGGGCGCACTCGCCGGGCCCTCGGCGTGTTCGCGATCGACCAGGGCGGGGCGACGATGATCTCGCCCCCCGCCGCGACGCTGACCCCGAGCGGCTGAGACCGCCGGACGATGACGCGCGCGGTTCTGGCCGGGCTGACACTGGCCGCCCTGCCGGTGCTGCTGCTGGTGGCGATGCTGGCGGCCAACCAGTTGGCGCCACGGGATTTCGTCGGGCTGACCCTGGCGCTGGTGGCGATCGCGATCGGGTTTGCGCAGGTGGCGCTGACCGATCTGTTCCGGCTGGCCGATCCGGCCGATAGCCCGCGGCTCTGGCCATTCACGCGGGTGGCGGCCCTGGTGGCGGCGCGGGAACGGGCGGCGGTGGCGGCGCTGCAAGGCAACGCGGCGGCGCTGCGCACCGACCGCGCGATACTCGATGCGCTGCCCGACCCGCTGCTGGTGCTGACTGGCGAGCGGGCGCTCGAATATGCCAATGCGGCGGCGCGGCAGACCCTCGGGTCGCAGATGCCGGCGGTGCTGCGCCACCCGACCCTGCGCGGCGCCATGGACCGGGTGTACTCCGGGCAGAAAACGGTGGAGACCGTGGAGTTGCTGTTGCCGGTGCCGGTGCCGCGAGACCTGCACGCGACCGTGATCGATCTCGGTGGCGGCGCGCGCGATGGCCGGGTGGCGCTGGTCTTTGCCGACCGCACGGCGGCGCGGGCGGTGGAGCGGATGCGCGCCGATTTCGTCGCCAATGCCAGCCACGAATTGCGCACGCCCCTGGCCAGCCTGATCGGCTTCATCGAGACCCTCCAGGGGCCAGCCGCCGATGATGCGCCGGCGCAGCAGCGCTTCCTGCGGATCATGGCCGAGCAGGCCAGCCGCATGAACCGGCTGATCGATGACCTGCTCAGCCTGTCGCGGATCGAGCTGATGGAGCATCTGGCGCCGTCCGAGCGGATCGATCTGGCGCCGCTGCTGGCGCGCACGTTGCAAGGGCTGGAGCCGCGACGGGTCCTGGCGGAGGCAACGGTGCTGTGTTCGGTCGCGGAAAATCTCCCCTCGGTTTCCGCCGATCGCGATCAGATCGAACAGGTCCTGCAGAACCTGCTCGACAACGCGCTGAAATATGGCGGCCCCGGCGCCACGGTGCGGGTGAGCCTGACCGAGGCCTCGGGCGGGCGGTGGCCGGCGCGACCTGGGGTCGTGCTGGCGGTCAGCGATGACGGGCCGGGCATCGCGCGGGCGCATCTGCCCCGCCTGACCGAGCGCTTCTACCGGGTGGACCGTGGCCGCTCCCGGGCCGAGGGGGGCACCGGGCTGGGGCTTGCGATCGTCAAGCACATCGTCAATCGCCACCGCGGCCAGCTGGCCATCGACAGCGAGGAAGGGGCGGGCAGCACGTTCAGTATTTGGCTGCCGATGGCCGGCTGAGGCCGGCGGCCCAGGCCAGGGCGCTACTGGACAGGACGGGCGCGGACGCGGAGAAAAGACGGCGCGAGCGAATGGGGAAAACGGGTGACCTATTATCAGCAGGTGCTTCAGGACGATGAAAAACTGCTGGTGGCGTGCCGCCAGCACTGGATCGTGTTTGGCGGCGTGATGACGATGCTCGTGGTTTCCGTGGGGCTGTTCATACTGGCCGGGGCGTTCGCCGGGGCGCCGCTGCTGCAACTGCTGCTGGATTACGCGGGCGATCTCGGACTGGTGCTTACGGCGGTGAATTTCGTCGTGGCGCTGGCGGGCTGGCTCACCACCGAAATCGCGGTGACGGACCGGCGCGTTCTCTACAAGCGCGGCCTGTTCAGCCGGCGCACCGTCGAGATGAACATCAGCAAGGTCGAAACCGTCGACGTGGTCCAGGGGCCGCTAGGACTGTTGCTGAATTTCGGCGACGTCATCGTGCGCGGCACGGGCGGCAGTTTCGAGCCGCTGCGGCATGTGGCGGCGCCACTGCCGCTGCGCAACGCGATTCTGGCGGGGTGAGCGACACCCCACCGAGCCTCGACGTTCTGTATCTGGACCAGCGCCTGGTGGTGGTGAACAAGCCGGCCGGGTTGCCGTGTCATCCGGGGCGGGCGGGGGGCGCCTCGGTGGAGGCGGGCTTCGCGGCCTGGCGGCGGGGCCGGGACGGGCCGTGGCTCGCGCACCGGCTGGACCAGGATACCGCGGGGTGCCTGGTGATCGCGCGGCGGAAATCCGTGCTGCTGGCCTTGCAGCGCGCCTTTGCCGCGGGGGATGTGGAAAAAACCTATTGGGCGATCGTCCGCGGCCGGCCCGCCGCCGCCACCGGCGTGGTCGACGTACCCCTGGCCAAGGTGCTGGTCGGGCGGCGCTGGCACATGGCGGCGGGGCGCGATGGCCAAGCGGCGGTGACCGACTATGCGATACTGGCCGAGGCGCGCGGGCTCAGCCTGCTGGCGCTGCGGCCACGCACCGGGCGCACCCACCAGGTGCGGGCGCATTGCGCCTGGCTGGGCTGCCCGGTGCTGGGTGATGCGGTTTACGGCGCGGCGGGGCCGGGCCTGTGCCTGCTCGCGCGGGGGCTGAACCTCGCGCTCGAGCCGCCGGTGCGGGTGACCGCGCCCCTGCCCGCGCATATGCGCGGGCTCGGCTTCGATGCGGTGGCGGCCTGAGACCGGCCGACGCGCATTAGCGGTGCGTTAAGGGTTGTATGGGATGCCGCAAGGGTAAGCGGGGCAGGGTTCAGGTCCGCCCCGGCACAGTAGAACCCAGGCGGCGACCAGAATGGTTGACGAAGCAGACACGCAAAGCGGGAAACCGCCAAACGGCAAGCGCCGCCTCCTGCTGATGGCCGCGCCCGTGTTGCTGCTGCTGGCAGGTGCCGGCGGCGCCTGGAAACTGGGGCTGCTGCCTCGGGGCGGGCATGGGCATACCCCGGCTTCGGCGGCCGCGACCCCGTCCCCGGCCACACCCACCTTCGCCGAAATGCCGGACATCATCGCGAACCTGAACGTCCCGATCCGGCAGCAGGCCTTCGTGAAGCTGAAGGTCGAGCTGGAGCTGGCCCACCACGACGACCTGGCGGTGGTGACCGCGCGAATGCCGCGGCTGATGGATCTGTTCACCACCTATCTGCGCGACATGCGGCCGGATGAATTGCGGTCATCGGCCGGCAGTTACCGCCTGCGCGAGGCCTTGCTGGCGCGCGCGAACATAGCGCTCGCACCGACAGAGGTGACCGATGTGCTGTTCGTGCAGATGATCGTGCAATGACCGGCCTGACCGGCTCCGCGCTGGGCTGGCCGTGGTGGCGGCTCGGGGTCGTGGCGCTGGATGGTGGCCTGCTGGTGTTGCTGGCCATGGCCATGAGAACGGCGTCCCGGTTCCATGACGCCGCCGCGCGCCTGCGCCTCGAGGCGGCGGATATGCTGGGCGCGCTGGCCGCCGCGGAAACGACGCTGGGGCAGGCGATGACGGCGCTGGCCGCGGCCTCCCACGAGGTGACGGCGCGGTCGGAGAGGATCGCCGACGAAATTCTCACCTTCGAGCGGCATCTGAGCCGAGGGGAAGGGCTGCGCCGGGAACTGTCGCATCGGCTGCCGCTGGCCGAATTGGTGCTGGCGCGGATCGGCGCCATTGTCGAGGCGGCGCGGCAGCCGGAGGCAGCCGGTATGACGGCCACCGCGCGCCCGACCCTCGTGACCGCACCCGATTCCGACTGGCTGGTGGCGGATGCCCCCGGCGAGGCAGCGCTTGCGGGCCCGGCCAATGGACCGCGGGCCGCCGAACCGGGCGCGCCGCCCACCGCTCACGGAGTGGCCCCGGGAATGACCCGCCTGCGCAGCCAGGCCGAGCGCGACCTGCATGAATTCCTCTCCGCCATGGGCGAGGCGCCGTGATACGAACCGAAAGCGGCCACGGGCGGTGGCGGCGGCACGGCCTGATGGGCGTGCTGGCAATGGTGGCGATGGGCCATGCCGGCGCGCTGTTGGCACAATCCGCTTCACCTTCCGATGCGGGGCCGAAGCCGGTGCCCGCGCCGGTGCCCGCGCCGGTGCCCGCGCCGGTGCCCAGGGCGCTCTACTCACCGGCCGCGCCACAGGGCAACCCCGAAGACAGTCCGGAACCCACCGTGGGCGCCGCCACGGGACCGATTTCCCAGCCGCCCATGACCGCGGCCCAGCGGGCGCTGTGGCTGGAACTGAGCGCGCGTTCACGCCAACTCGATGCCACGGCGGCGGCGAATACGGCGAAGGCGCGCGTGCTGGCGGCGCTGGAAGCGCGGCTGGACGACCGCGTGAAGCAACTCGACGCCCTGCAGAAGCAGCTCGCCGCCGAGGACGCGGCGCGCCAGAGCGTACAGGACCAGAATTGGTCGGGTCTCGTGAAAATCTACGGCACGATGCGGCCGCAGGACGCCGCGACGATCCTCAACGACCTTCCGATGCCCGTCCTGCTGCCGGTGATGGACCATATGCCGGACCGCAAGGCGGCGGCGATTCTGGCCGCGATGGACCCGAACAAGGCGCGCGACGTGACCCTGGCGCTGGCGCAATACCGGGTCTCGCACCCGCCGGCCCATGCTGACACGGGTCACTGAGCAGGCTGCGCCGGCCAAGGGTCCGGTCCGCCCGGGCCGAAAAGGCGGGCCATGCCGGGTGGCGGGTCGAAGAGCGAGGCTGGTGGCAAGGCTGGTGGCAGGGGTCGTGGCAGGGGTCGTGGCAGGGGTCGTCTGGCCCAGCCTCGGGGCGCTCGAAGTTCCAGGCTTGCACCTGGCCGGCGGGTCGGCTTTCGCGGCCTCCGCGCCGGCCGGGCAGATCAGGGTGGCGGCGCATACCGGGTTCACGCGCTTCGTGCTGCAATGGCCCGGCGTGGACCAGGTGCGGCTGCGGCCAGGCGCCGGCACCATCACGCTCGTATTGCCAAAACCGGCGGTGCTGGCGGTGGCGCGCCCGGCCACCCTGCCACCGCCCCTGCGCGGCATCACGCTAGGCCCGCGCGCGGTGGTGCTGGCCGTTGCCGGCCAGGTGGCGCTGCGGCATTTCCTGATCGGCGACCGCTTGGTGCTCGATGTTTCGATGAAGGGGGCGACCAAAGCGACCGCCACCCGGCACGACCTGCCGATGGCGACAATCGAGGCGGCGGCCGCGCCAGCCCGGCTTGGGCCCACGCCTCCCCTGACCGTGCCGACACCCGCGCCAGCGCCCGTTATACCCGCGCCAGCGCCCGTGATACCCGCGCCCGAACCGCCCGCCATCACCTCTACCCAAATCGCCACCAACCCGGCCCTCCCCGGCGGGGCGACAGAAGCAACACCGGGGGCAACGGCGGGGGCAACGGCGGGGGGCGGGGCGGGGTCGGGTCTGGCGCCACCGGCAGCGACCGCTGCCTCGGCCGACGGTGCGGCGCCGATGCCGACGCTGCTGCCGTTTCCACGCCATACCGGAGCGGCCCAGTTCCGGCTCGGCGGGCGGCGCTGGATGATATTCGACCAGGCGCTGACACAGGCCGGGGTGGCGCGGCTGCGGGCTTTACCCGGCCTCGCCGGAGCCGAGGTAACGATTTTGCCCGACGCCACCGAAATCGCGCTCGGTGCGGCGCCTGGCCCGGAAATGGGACTGGTGGGGCGGCTGGGGTATTGGCTGGTGGCGGCAGATTCCGACCCGGCGGCGGCGGCATACCCGATCCGCCCGGATGGGCGCGGCGCGCGCATCACGGCGGGCGCGGGTGGCCGGGTGGTGATGATCCCCAACCCGGCGACCGGCATGTTGCTGGCGGTCGGCACGGTGCTCAGCCCTGACGGCCGGGTGGCGCCGGCACGACGCTTCGCCACGTTCGATCTGCCCGCGACGGAACTGGGCGTGGCCATGGACGCCCTGGCCGATTGCTTGCAGCTGCGGGCGAGCGCGGCGGGCTTCGTGGTCAGCGCCAACGATTGCCAGGCGGCAGCGGCACCACCGGCCATGGATATGACGATCGCGGCGGCGGCCGCGAGCCCGGTGGCGACACGGAGTTTCGACCTGCCGGATGAGCCGTTGCAGGCGCTGTATCGCCGTCTACAGATCGCGCAGCGCGACGCGGCGGCGGCCCCGCCGGCGAACCGCCTGTCGTTCCGTCGGCGGGTGGCAGAGGCCATGCTGGCGCTTGGCCTGGGGAACGAGGCGGGCGGTGCGCTGGCGATCGCCGCCGAGGACGACCCCACCGCGCTGACCGACAGCGGCACCGAAGCGTTGGCAGCGGCGGCCGATGTCGTGGCCCACCGCCCCGCCGCGGCGGCGGCGCTGGATGGGGAGGACATGCCGGATACCGACGAAACGGCCCTGTGGCGGGCGTTGCGCCAGGCCGAATTGCGCCATGGCGACGCCGCGGTGCCCCCGGCGCTGGCGCGGGCACTGGCCGCGGGGGGGCCGCTGCTGCTTGCCTATCCCCAGCCGTTGCGGCGCGCTTTTCTGCCGCTCATGGTCGGTACCTTGCTGGATGCCGGCGCGCTGGACGCGGCGCGATCGATTCTGGCGAAGGCGGGGAACGAGCCCGGCTCGCGCCTATGCCAGGCGCGGGCCTTGGCGCTGGCCGGGCATTGGCGGCGCGCGCTGACCGACGATGCCGCGATCGTGGCCGGCAAGGACCGGCTGCAAGCCCAGGCGGCCGCCGTCGCGGCGCTGAATATACGGGTGGCGCACGGGCTCATGACGCCGGCGCAGGCGGCCGACGCCGCGGAAAAACTCACCGATGACTGGCGGGGTGACTGGCGCGAGCGGAACCTTTGGTTCCGGATCGCGGCGTGGCGTGGGCAAGCCGGCCAATATGGCCGGCAGCTCGAGGCGCTGCGGGCCGCACTGGCGGCATTTCCGGACCCGGCCGACGGGGTGCGGACCCGGCTGGACGCGGCGTTCGCGGACATTGCGTCGCATCTGGTGGCCCCGAAAGCGGGCAATCTGGCGCCATTCGAGCTGGTGACGCTGCTGCGCGAAAACCACGATCTGCTGCCCGAAGGCGCCGGGGGGGCGGCACTGATGAACACCCTGGCCGACAGGCTGGCGACGCTCGATCTGCCGGCGCAAGCCGCCGCAACCCTGCAGCGCCTGCTGCCAACCACGGAGGACCCGGTAGCGCGGGTGGCGCTGGGCACGCGCATCGCTGCCTGGCTGCGCGCATCGGGCGACAATGCCGGGGCGCTGGCGGTGCTGCGCGCCGCCGCGCCGGCGGCGCCGGCACCGCCCCTGCCGGCCCCGATGGCCGATGCCCGCGCGCGCGAGGCCGCGGCGGCCCAGGCG